>CANQTO010000017.1 GCA_947626785.1 uncultured Oscillospiraceae bacterium | reverse complement strand
CTTTCGTTTATGTCGGTGCTATTGCTATCTTGTTGAAATAATACAACCGTTTCCCATTTTTAAAACAAGCCCTAAAACGATTTTGATTAAACATAATAGAAGACAAGTTTTTGTTTAATCCTTTAGCTTTCACCTTGTGGAGTATAGAATTTAGCTCGTCGTATTTTGTAAAAACTTCGATAGCGCCATAGCTGTGCATTTTGTCGTGATACGTTATTGCAAGGCCGCCTTTGATTTCGGTATTTGGAAAAACTTTGCTGCCGTCAGGTTCATAGTGAATAACTTTTAGATGAGTATCCGCAAGCATTTTTTCATTCCACGCTTTTGGCGTCTGTCCGGCATTAAACAAAAATCTTGCGGGGTGTATCAATTCTACTTTATCTGAAAGTTCATATGCCCCGTCAATAAACAGATTATAAACCGGCGGCATAAATGTCTTATTCTCGCTGTCTTCTACCTCCTCCTGATACGGCGGATTGCCGATGATAAAATCAAATTTCATCCCATGACTCCCCCTTGCCGGCAGATCTGCAAAAACAACCTCTTTTTTGTTTTGCCAGTCGTAGATCACGCACTTTGTCCGCGATCTTGGCCCGGGCGGGGAGTCCCCGTCCAGGTTTTGAAAAAGGGAAAGTTGGTCTGTGTTCTCTTCCGTTTCGGAGAAGGGAATGGTCTTGGTCAGCCCGTCCATCTGCCACAGATTCCAGGTGACGATCTCCGTGACCGCCGCGTATTCCGCCGCCGTGGGCTTTCGGCTCCACCGTGCGGACAGGTACTCCTCAAAGGTACCCAGCAGATTCAGGCGGGAAAGGAGCACGCTGTCCCCCTGAAATTCATAGCCGTAGCAGGCCCGTAAGGCCCGCAGGGCCCATTTCAGCCAGTCCTCTTCGGTCTCCGTGTTTTCGCCTGCCGCCCGCAGCTTCCGGTCCAGGATCCCGATCCGATTCTCCAGGGGCACGCTCTCTCCGCTGGTCACGTCATAACGGCTCACCAGAAAGGGCGCCTCGCCGCAGGTGATCTCCATCCGCCGGGAGTCCACATACTGCTGCCAGCTCTTTGCCTCGCCGCCGGACCACATCTCGTCCGCGTAGTCGATCATCTTCCGGCAGATCCAGAGAGGGGTGAATACCTCGGCGTGCTGCTTCGTCCGCTCGGACTGCTGCTCCTGGGCCTTGGCCGCCCGGTTTTTGAGAAGCCCGGCGTGCTCCCCGGTGATCAGCGAAACTTGCATCTCCTCGTCCCGCCGGTAGCCGGGCCCCAGCCCGCTGTAGGCGTCCGTGCCCCAGAGGATGTTCCTGCCCGTCGTCTTGTCTTTGAGGAGCTCTTCCAGCAGGCCGAGATCGTTCAGCCGCCGCAGCTCGTCCTGAAACCTGATGACCAAAAAAAGATCCCCCTTTGATCCCGAGAGATCGCAGGAGGATCGGCAAGGCCCGAAGCCATCTGAAAGAGTGTACTTTACCAAACTTTCCTGCGTGTTCTACATAGCCAACATTATAGCATTGAAATACGAAAAGGCAACTTTTTCAGACAAAATATCTTAAAATTAACAAAGTCCTTTCATGATTTCTGTCCGGCTGAAAATGTACACCATATCGAACGATAGGCCTCTCTGTTTGCTGTCATGATTTACTGTCTTCTATCTTCCTCGCTTTCGTATAAAAGGTCCCTCTCGGCAGCCCGCAGATCGCCGCTGCCTGGGTGAGGGAGATTTTTTTGCTCCGCCAGGCCTGGTGAACGGTGTGGAAGTTCTCCGGTACCGGTCTCGGCGGGCGGCCGAAGCGGACGCCCCGGGCCTTGGCCGCCGCGATGCCCTCCGCCTGCCGCTGGCGGATGTTGGTCCGCTCGTTCTCCGCCACGAAGGAGAGCACCTGCAAAACGATGTCGCTGAGGAAGGTCCCCATCAGGTCCTTGCCCCGCCGGGTGTCCAGCAGCGGCATGTCCAGCACCACGATGTCGATGCCCTTCTCCTTGGTCAAGATCCGCCACTGCTCTAAGATCTCCTCATAGTTCCTCCCCAGACGGTCGATGCTCTTGATATAGAGCAGATCGTCTTTTTTCATTTTCCGCACCAGCTTCTTGTACTGGGGCCGCTCAAAATCCTTGCCGGACTGCTTGTCCATATACACGTTCTGCCCCGGGATATTCAGCTCCTGGAGCGCCACCAGCTGCCGGTCCTCGTTCTGGTCCCGGCTGCTCACCCGCACATACCCATAGACTGCGATAAGATCAACCTCCTTTTTGTCTGCCTGCGTCCCTCCGCCCGGTCTGCCCTTATTATCTCAAACAAAAAATGAACATATCCCAAACGAAGGAGAGAGTTTTTCGTTGAGAACTTGCCGGGTTTTTTAGCCAAGTTCTCAATGGAGCGCTTGACTTTTCCGCGCTCTCCCGGTATACTTTCTGTTGAGAAGTTGTATAATATATTAGCCAAGTTCTCAACGGAGGGCAATCATGGAGATCAAACGCGACCTGTATTTGAAAAGGCTCATCTCCTATATGTGGGACGGGCAGGTGAAGGTGATCACAGGCATCCGCCGGTGCGGAAAGTCCTATCTCCTGAACCCCCTTTTTAAAAAGGTTCTGCTGGAGCAGGGCGTCCCGGAAGAAAATATCCTCTCCTTTGAACTGGATCTGGCGCGGGACATCCGTTACCGGGACCCGCTGGAGCTGGCAAGGGCCGTGCGGGAGAGGGTGGAAGGCCGGGCAGGGCAGTTTTATCTGTTTGTGGACGAGATCCAGATGTCCGACCGGGTGCCGAACCCCTACAACCCGGCGGGAAAGGCCATCACCTTTTACGACGCTCTCAACGACCTGCGCTCCCTGTCCAATCTGGATATCTATGTGACCGGCAGCAACTCCCGGATGCTGTCCAGCGATATCCTCACCGAATTCCGGGGCCGAAGCGACGAGATCCGGGTCCACCCCCTGAGCTTCGCGGAATACTACGCCGCCGTGGGCGGGGACCGGGCTGACGCCTTTGAGGACTATGCCTTTTTCGGCGGGCTGCCGCTGATCCTGTCCCGGCCGGACGATGCCGCAAAGATGCAGTATCTCCGAGCCCTCATTTCTGAGCTGTACCTGAAGGACATCGTAGAGCGCAAGAAGATCAAGCGGGAGGATATTCTGTCCGCCACGCTGGACCTGCTTTGCTCCTCCGTAGGCTCCCTGACCAATCCCAACAACATCGCCAACGCCCTCAACTCCCGGCAGAAGCGGGCCGGGGAAAACACGGTGTCCGCTAATACCGTCAAGGCGTACATCGGGCACCTGGCCGACGCCTATTTGTTTGAGGAGTGCCGCCGGTTTGATGTGCGCGGCCGGGATTATTTCGATTACCCCAACAAGTATTACTGCGACGACCTGGGCCTGCGCAACGCGCGGATCGGCTTCCGGCAGCAGGAAATGACCCACATCATGGAGAATATCCTCTACAACGACCTGCGCATCCGGGGCTGTCAGGTGGACATCGGCATCGTGTACGGCACAGAGAAGAACCGGGAGGGCAGGACGGTCCAGACCGCGCGGGAGATCGACTTTATTGCTACCCGGGGTGGGAAAAAGACCTATATCCAGTCCGCCTACGCCATGGAGACAGAGGAGAAGGCCGCCGCTGAGAACCGGCCCTTTGCCCTCACCGGCGACTCGTTTCCCAAGATCATCGTCCGGCACGATATCCGCCGGCGCTGGTATGACGAACAGGGCGTGCTCAATATCAACATCATGGACTTTCTGTTGGACAGTTCCCTTGTATGAGCATAGAAAAACCCCCGGAATTTTTGCAATTCCGGGGGTTGGGTTTCTGTCAGATCAGCGCTTGCTGAACTGGGGAGCGCGTCTTGCAGCCTTCAAGCCGTACTTCTTGCGCTCTTTCATTCTGGGGTCGCGGGTCAGGAACCCGGCGGATTTCAGAGCGGGGCGGTAGCTCTCGTCCACGACCAGCAGGGCGCGGGCGATGCCGTGGCGGATGGCGCCGGCCTGGCCGGACACGCCGCCGCCGGAGACAGTGGCTTCGATATCCACCTTGCCCACGGTGCCGGTGGTGACCAGGGGCTGGCGGACGATGAGCTTCAGGGTCTCCAGGCCGAAATAATCGTCGATATCGCGGCCGTTAATGGTGATGACGCCGCTGCCGTTGGGGATGAGGTGGACGCGGGCCACGGAGGATTTCCGACGGCCGGTACCGTACATATAGGGCTTCTTGGTCTTATAGGTTGCCATCTTTCTTTACCTCCTTCAACGCTCCCAGACAACGGGCTTCTGGGCCGCGTGGCTGTGCTCGGGGCCGGCGAAGACCTTCAGCCGCTTGAGCTGCCACTGGGCGATGGTGTTCTTCTGCAGCATGCCGCGGACGGCCAGCTTCATGGCCAGCTCGGGCTTGGTGGCCATCAGGCGCTTGTACTGGGTCTCCTTCAGGCCGCCGGGGTAACCGGAGTGGGTCCGGTAATACTTCTGCTCCAGCTTCTTGCCGGTGAGGACGGCCTCTTTGGCGTTGATGACGATGACGTAATCGCCGCAGTCAACGTGGGGGGTGTAATCGGTTTTCAGCTTGCCGCGGAGCAGATCGGCGGCGAGAGCCGCGGTCTTGCCCAGGGGCTTGCCGGCGGCGTCAAGGACGTACCATTTGCGGGTAACGGTCTCCTTGGTGACCATGGTCGTGGACATATTCGTGCCTCCATATAGTAATTAAGAATAAACGGATTTTCGCGCGCTTTTCTGGCGCGCTTTATCTTTATACCACAGAGGACGGGGCTCTGTCAACAGCGAATTTAATTTTGAAATTCAAATCTCGTAAAATCTCTTGAAATCTCATAAATTCTATGAAATGCTGGATTTGATTTTTTGATTTTTCATCCCCGCGAATACAAATTAAAGAAGGACCTCTCGGTCCTTCTTTAACAGCAGCTTTATTTCCAATCCCGGTAATCGTCCCGGAAATCGCCGGTGTCGTCCAGCTCCCGGTACATCTCCCGCTCTCTCCGGCGCTTCTCCGCCAGGCGGCGCTCCCGCAGATGCTTGCGGCGCAGGCGGCGGTAGCGGATCACCAGGGCCATGTAGAGCGCCAGGAACACCAGCAGCACGATGATGACCGTCACGACCCACTTGTTCTGGAACACGGCGCCCAGCCGCTGCATGATGTACTGGCCCCGGGCCAGCTCGATGGAACCGGCGCTGACCAGGCGGACGCTGCCGTAGTCCTTCCCGTCGATGATCACCCGGGCCTGGCCCAGCACGTCCCCGGCCTCGATGGGGGCCACCAGCTTGTCCTCATACACGGAGACCTGGGTCTGGATGGTGCTCATGTCGATATCGTTGGGCAGCAGGGCGGTCATATCCTCCGCCGGACGCAGGGCGGCCTTGTCCCCGCCCTTGGCGAACTGCACCTCTTCCTCCTGGATCAGCTGGCCGGTGCTGAGCACCAGCTGATAGGAGAAGTTGTCGAAGGCCCACTCGTACAGGCTCTTGGAGGCCTCAAAGTTCTTATACTCGTCGAGCCCCGCGTTCATCCAGCCGTCGCAGCCCATCACCACCGCCAGCAGGTGGATGCCGTCCTTCTCCGCCGTGGAGATCAGGCAGTAGCCGGCGGCCTGGGTGAAGCCGGTCTTGACGCCGGCGGCGTACTCATACACATAGCGGTCTCCGCCGTAGTACTCGGTGGGATACATGAGGGCGTTGCTGTTTCGGATCAGCTCCCCGTTGTTCACGCCGGAGAACTGGGGCTGGTAGCTCTCCGTGCAGGCGATCTCCAGGAACAGGGGGTACTTCAGCGCCTCCTTGGTGATCAGATACAGGTCATAGGCAGAGCTGTAGTGCTGCTCGCCCTCGGCGGGGGGCAGGCCGTTGGTGGTGGAGAAATGGGTGTTGACGCAGCCCAGCTCCTGGGCCCGCTGGTTCATCCGGTCCACCCAGGCGCTGATGCTGCCTGCCAGCTGCTCGCCGATGATGTTGCAGGCCTCGTTGGCCGACTGGAGCATGGCGCAGTACAGCAGCTCCTGGAAGCTCACCTGGGTGCCGGGCATGATGCCGGAGGTGCTGCTGTCGTCCTGAAGGAGGTAGCGGCAGTCCTCCTGGGCGGTGATGACCGTGTCCAGGGAGATCTCCCCCCGGTCCAGAGCCTCCAGAGCCAGCAGCACGGTCATGACCTTGGTCAGGCTGGCGGGAGCCCGCTGCTCGTCCTTGTTCTGTTCATACAGCACGGCCCCTGAGTTCAGATCCACCAGCACCGCGGCCCGGGCCGGGATATCCGGGTCGTCCAGAGCCAGGGCCGCCGGAGCGGAGGCCGAAAAGAGCAGGCACAGCAGAAGCACCAGAGGGAAAAGTCGGAATTTTTTCATTTTTCTCTCCCGTTTTCTCAGGAATGTGGTATAGTATGTATAGTATATTTATTATAATGGCTGCATCTCGGAATTGCAACCGGAAAACTTCCCCGCAACCATTAAGTTTTCTTCATTGGATCGTTAGAAAGAGGGGAGAAACGCCTGTGCGCCGGAAAACAGTCCTTGTCCTGTCCCTGGCCGCCTGCGCCCTCTTTCTGGGCTATACCCTGCTCTGGGCCCTGGGCGCGCCGGAGGCGGGAGAGCTGAAGGTGGAGGCCCGGCCGGCGGAGAGCGCCGCCCTGCTGACCGGCCGGGACGACCCGGACACCCTGCCCGGGGAACTTCTGCCGGGGCAGACCGTCGATATCAACACCGCCCCCGTGGAAGAGCTCCGGCTGCTGCCGGGGATCGGGGAGGTCCTGGCCCAGGCCATTGTGGACTACCGGCAGACAAACGGCCCCTTTGACAGCCCCGAGGCGCTGATGGAGGTGCCGGGCATCGGCAAAGGCCGCTTTGAGGGCCTGGCGGAAAAAATCACGATAGGAGACAACGCATGAAAATATTGGTCGTGGACGACGAAAAGCTCTTGGTGAAGGGCATCAAATTCAATCTGGAGAGCGAGGGCTACACGGTGGACGCCTGTTACGACGGGGAGAGCGCCGTGACTATGGCCCGCACGGGGGAGTATGACCTGATCATCCTGGACCTGATGATGCCCCAGAAGGACGGGCTCCAGGCCTGCCAGGAGATCCGCGAATTTTCCACCGTGCCCATCATCATGCTCACCGCCCGCAGCGAGGGGGCGGACCTGCTGATGGGCTTTGAGTCCGGCGCGGACGACTATGTGACCAAGCCCTTCAACATCCTGGAGCTGAAGGCCCGGGTCCGGGCCCTGCTCCGCCGGGCCTCCATCGCCGCTCCCAGCCAGCCCCAGGCCCCCATCCTCCAGCGGGGGCACATCGCCGTGGACGAGCAGCGCCGGGCCGCCTATAAATCCGGGGTCCCCATCGAGCTGACGATGAAGGAGTTCGACCTGATCCTCTTTTTGATGAAGAACCCCGGCCGGGTCTACAGCCGGGAGAGCCTGCTGGATCTGGTCTGGGGCTATGACTACCAGGGCGACACCCGCACGGTGGACGTGCACATCCGCCGCCTGCGGGAGAAGCTGGAGCTGGACCCCGCCAAACCCCAGTACATCCAGACCAAATGGGGCGTGGGTTACTATTTTGCGGACTGAGGAGGGGCTATGCGCAGTCTACGCTTTCAGTTTGTAGGCTTTGTGGCGGCGCTGCTGATCTTACTGCTGGTGCTGCTGAACACCTACCCCATCATCTCCTCCCGGGACGCGGTCTTCGAGGAGAAGCTCAGCTCCCTGCCGGGCCGGGCCTCGGCGGTGGCCTCCTCCCTGTCCAGCCTGGACAAGCTCAGCCGGGAGAGCGTCGCGGAGGTGCTGCGCTTTCTGGATGTGAGCGGCTTTGCCCGCATCGTGGTGGTGGACCACGCGGGCCTGGTGGTCTATGACACCGGCGGCCCCACCGGCAGCCAGACGGACATCGGAGACATCCTCCGGGCCCTGGAGAACAGCAAGACCGTCTTCCGTTCCGTCTTTTCCGGCAAGGCCTTCTCCAGCAGCATGGTCACGCCCCTGAGCGCCGAGGGGACCATCACCGGGGCCGTCTACCTCTATGAGTACGACGCGGAGCGGGCCGAGGTCATTTTCTCCTTCCAGAACCGGCTCCGGGCCCTGTCCATCGGCATCGCCGTCTTTGCCCTGGCCACCGTGGGCATCTTTTCCGCGCTGATCATGCGCCGGCTCCAGGAGCTGGTGCGCTCCATGCGGGCGGTGGCCGCCGGAGACTACGGCCACCGGCACGTCATCAAGGGGCAGGACGAGATCGCGGAGCTGGGGGAGGAGTTCAACCTGCTGACCGAACGCCTGGAGAGCACCGAGCAGCAGCGCCGCCGCTTCGTGTCCGACGCCTCCCATGAGCTGAAGACCCCCCTGGCCTCCATCCGCCTGCTGTCGGACAGCATCGTCCAGAACGAGGACATGCCGCCGGACACGGTCCGGGAGTTCGTCACCGACATCGGCAACGAGGCCCAGCGCCTCCAGCGCACTACGGAGAAGCTGCTGGAGCTGTCCCGCCTGGACGACAACACCGTCAAGTTCAGCCCCGAGCCGGTGGACGTGAAGCAGGCGGCGCTGGACGCCCTGGTCTTCCTGCGGCCCCTGGCCAAGGAAAAGCAGGTGCATATCAAGAGCGAGCTGGACGAGGGCTGCGTGGTCATGGCCTCGCAGGACCACATGTTCCAGATCATCTTCAACCTGATCGAGAACGCCATCAAATACAATGTGCCCGAGGGCAGCGTCACGCTGAGCCTGAAGGGCCTGGAGGACGGCGTGGAGCTGAGCGTGGAGGACACGGGCATCGGCATCCCAGAGGAGGACCGGCCCCAGATCTTCTCCCGCTTTTACCGGGTGGACAAGGCCCGCTCCCGGGAGGCCGGAGGCAGCGGCCTGGGCCTGAGCATCGTACATGACGCGGTGTCCGCCTACGGAGGCAGCATCACCGTGGAACAAAATAAGCCGCAGGGCTCCCGCTTCATCGTGCGCTTCCCGCGGCCCACATCAGAGGAGACAGGCATATGAACAACATCGCAAGGATCCGGGAAAAACTGGCAGAGAAGAATTTGGACGCCGTCCTCGTCACCGGCGAGAAGAACCAGCGCTACGCCACAGGCTTCCCCTTTACCGACGGCTATGTGCTGGTGGCCCGGCGGGGGGCCTGGCTCATCACCGACTCCCGCTACATCGAGGCCGCCGGGAAGGCGGCGCCGGAGAGCGTCTGTGTGCAGCTGTATGACCGGGAGCACCCGGCCCTGGAGCTGGTGAAGGCGGCTCTGGCCCAGGCCGGTGTGGAGCGCCTGGGCGCCGAGGAGGAGGGGCTGAGCCACAGCCGCTATCTGGCCCTGGAAAAGCGCCTGGGCCGGGAGCTGCTGCCCGCCCAGAGCGTCTTTTCGGAGCTGCGCGCCCAAAAGACGGAGGAGGAACTCCAGAGCATGATCCGGGCCCAGCGCATCAGCGAGGCGGCCCTGGCCGAGACGCTGCCTCTCATCAAGCCCGGCATGACGGAGAAGGAGGTGGCCGCGGAGCTGGTCTACCGGATGCTCCGCCACGGCAGCGAGGGCAATTCCTTTGACCCCATCGTGGTCACCGGCGTCAAGACCAGCATGCCCCACGGCGTGCCGGGGGACCTGGTCATCCAGAAGGGGGACTTTGTCACCATGGACTTCGGCTCCCTCTGCGACGGCTACTGCTCGGACATGACCCGCACCGTGGCTGTGGGCTCCGTCACCGACGAGATGCGGAATATCTATGACATCGTCCTGAAGGCCCAACTGGCGGGCATTGCCGCCGCCAAGGCCAGCGTCCCCGGGAAGGACATCGACGGCGCGGCCCGGAAGCTCATCGCCGACGCGGGCTACGGGGCGTACTTTGGCCACGGCTTCGGCCACAGCCTGGGCCTGGACATCCACGAGGCCCCCAGCGCCTCCCCCGCAAACGCTGTCCCCATGCCCGCCGGCGCGGTGGTCAGCGCGGAGCCGGGCATCTACCTCCCCGGCCGCTTCGGTGTGCGCATCGAGGACGTGATGGTCCTGCGGGAGGGCGGTTGCGAGGTGATCACCAAGGCCCCCAAGGAGCTGATCGTCCTATAAGACGGGAAAAACCCGGAAATAGGAAAAAGTCCTTGCAAAATGGGCGGAGATACTGTAAAATATTAAGGCTATGTATTCTGTATTTTCATTATAAAATTCATTTTTGATCGGGAGGACCCTTTTATGATCACAGCAGGCGATTTCAGAAACGGCGTTACCTTTGAGATGGACGGGCAGGTCATGCAGGTCATCGAGTTCCAGCACGTCAAGCCCGGCAAGGGCGCGGCTTTCGTCCGCACCAAGATGAAGAACGTCATCACCGGCGCCGTCACCGAGACTTCCTTCAACCCCACCGCCAAGTTCGAGAACGCCACGGTGGACCGTATGACCATGGAGTACAGCTACTCCGACGGCAACCTGTACTACTTCATGAACCCGGAGACCTATGAGCTGGAGCCCGTGGACGAGTCTGTCCTGGGGGACAACTTCAAGTTCGTCAAGGAGAACATGGAGTGCACCATCTACTCCTACAAGGGCAAGGTCTTCAACGTGGAGCCCCCCTTCTTCGTGGAGCTGGAGGTCACCGAGACCGATCCGGGCTTTGCCGGCAACACCGCCACCAACGCCACCAAGCCCGCCACCCTGGAGACCGGCGCCGAGATCAAAGTCCCCCTGTTCATCGAGCGGGGCGAGAAGATCCGGGTGGATACCCGCACCGGCGAATATCTCTCCCGTGCTTAAACTAAGAGCATTTTGCTCTTAGTTTAAGCGCCGCCACTTTTTTCAGAAGGGCTCGCCCTTCTGAAAAAACTCGCTACGCTCGGCAAATGCGCCGGATAAATCCGGCTTTTTGCTGTCGGTTATTGAAACACGAGGCGGGCCTTGCCCCCTCGTGCTCCCCCGCTGCTCACTCGCTTTCTTGCGCTTGTATATGGTCTGAAGGGTGAGAGAAGCTTCTCTCGCCCTAAATTACAGGAGGAAAATTATATGACCGTTGTGGAAAAGGCCGCCTATCTCAAGGGCCTGGCCGAGGGCCTGGGCGTGGAGCCCGGCTCCAAAGAGGGAAAGCTCTGGGACGCGCTGACGGACCTGCTGTCCGACATGGCCCATGAGATCGAAGATCTCCAGGCCGCCGACCTGGACTTTGCCGGCGCTCTGGACGAGATGTCCGAGGACCTGACCTACCTGGAGGATCTGACCTGCCAGCTGGATGTGCCCAGCGACCTGGAGGACGCCTCCCCCTGCCAGAACTGCGCCGGCTGCTACGGGCCGGAGGATGAGGACGGCGAGGACGAGGATGAGGACGAGGAGCTGGAGTATGACGGCGTGATCTACGACGTCACCTGTCCCCACTGCGGCCAGGAGCTGAGCTTCGACGAGGACACGCTGGAGCAGGGCTCCATCCAGTGCCCCGGCTGCGGCGAGGTGCTGGAGTTCGACCTGGACGGCGAGGACGGGCCGGACGGGGACTGACCGGCTTCCATAAGACAAAAAACGCGGAGTACAGGCTTGTGCCTGTGCTCCGCATTTTTAATAAAATTCAAACAAAACGCGAACCTTTCTCAAACATTCGGGGAGTATCCTACGACCATCAAGCGGGAGACCGCAAAAAATTCGGAGGTGTTCCACGGTGAAAAAGAAAGATTTTGTGACTCTGATCATGAGCGTGGTGGGCGGCATTTTGTTTGCCTTGGGTATGTGCATGGCTCTGATCCCGGAGTGGGGGGCGCTGCTCCCCGGCATCGTGACGGGCGTGACCGGCGCGGCGGTGCTGCTGGCCATGCTGCTGATCCGCCGGAAAATGGACGGCAAGCCCGCTATCGTCTTTAACGGCAAGACGGTAGGCGCGACCCTGCTGGGCATCTTCGGCGCGGTGGTCTTCGGCATGGGGATGTGCCTGGTCATGGTGTGGGACCGGCTGATCCTGGGCGTGCTCGTGGGCGTCGCGGGGATCGTGCTGCTGCTCTGCCTGATCCCCCTGATCAAGGGGCTGAAATAAGGGGGACGCGCTCATGGAAAAGTCAAAGCTCGTAAAAGCCAATGAAAAAATTGCCGGCGCTGTCACCGGCGGATACAAAAAGCTCGAAGAGGGCGTTGTTGGCGGTTATAAGAAGATCGAGGACAGCGTGACCGGCACGTTCAAAAAGGTCGAGGACGGATTCGTAGACAAGTTCCTGACCCACGACGGCGAGACGGCGGCGGAGGCGGAAAAGCGCCTCCGGGAGGAACAGGCCCAGCGGGAGGCCGCCCGCCCCGAAACGGCCCGGGGCCCCGGAAAGCAGTAAACAGATCGGTCCGGGCAGGCTTTTCGCCTGCGCGGACCGAATTTTTTGACCGGAAAGGTAAAACGCAAACAAAACTTTAACATTTGCATGCTACAATAAAGCGCAAGAATGAACCGGGGAGGTCTGCCCGATGTTTCAGATATTGGTGGTAGAGGATGACAGGGACTTGAACCGCACGGTCTGCTCCTTTTTGAACGGGAGCGGCTACAAGGCCGCCGGCTGCCTCAACGCCCAGGAGGCCTATGACGCGCTGTACGAAAACAGCTTTGACCTGATCGTCTCCGACATCATGATGCCCGGCGTGGACGGCTTCGAGTTTGCCAGGACCGTCCGCTCCCTGAACGAGGAGATCCCGATCCTCTTTATGACAGCCCGGGATGATCTGGCCTCCAAGCAGCGGGGCTACCGGATCGGCATCGACGACTATATGGTCAAGCCCATCGACTTAGACGAGCTGTTCCTGCGGATCGGGGCCCTGCTGAGAAGGGCGAAGATCGCAGGCTCCCACCGGCTGGAGATCGGGGATCTGACCCTGGACATGGACGAGCGCACGGCGGTCTGGGCCGGGGAGGAGATCCCCCTGACCGCCCGGGAGTTCAACATCCTCTATAAGCTCCTCAGCTATCCGGGCAAGACCTTTACACGCTCCCAGCTCATGGACGAGTTCTGGGATGTGGGCACGGACACCGCGCCCAGGGCGGTGGATGTCTATATGACCAAGCTGCGGGCCAAATTCGAGGGCTGCGGAGAGTTTGAGATCAAGACGGTCCACGGTCTGGGCTACAAGGCGGTGATCTTGTGAAAGCGGACTCGAGCTTCCGGCGCTTTTTGTTCTCCCTGCGGAGCTATGCCGCCTTTTTCCTGCTGATGTCCTTTGTGATCACCTGCTGCATGGTCCTCTTTCTGAAAACGCTCCAGCAGACGCTGGACATCGGCTTCACCGAGGCGAACATCCGCTCGGCGGCGGTGGCCACCTTCGGCAACGTGCTGTTTCTCAGCTTGCTTTGTACCGTGATCGACGGCGTGCGGCGAAAGTTCATGGTGGAACGTCCGGTGCGGCGGATCGTGGAGGGCGCCTCCCGGCTCATGCAGGGCGACTTCTCCGCCCGCATAGAACCCTGGCACGGGATAGACGAGCGGTCAGGTTTCGATACGATCATCGATTATTTCAACCGTATGGCAGAGGAGCTCTCCGGCGTGGAGACCCTGCGGACGGACTTCATCGCCAACGTGTCCCACGAGCTGAAAACGCCCCTGGCCGTCATGCAAAATTACGGGACCCTGCTCCAAGCCCCGGAGCTGCCGAATGAGCAGCGGCTGGAATACGCCAGGGCTATCACGGAGCAGTCCCGCCGCCTGGCTGATCTCATCAGCAACATCCTGAAGCTGGACCGGCTGGAGAACCAGCAGATCTACCCAGCGGCGAAGCGCTATGACCTGGGCGAGCAGCTGGCGGAGTGCCTGCTGCAATTTGAGGACACCTGGGAGAAAAAGAGCATCGATATCCAAACGGACCTGGAGGAAGAGATCTACGTTGAATCCGACGAGGAGCTGCTCAGCCTGGTCTGGAACAATCTCTTTTCCAACGCTCTGAAATTTACCGAGCCTGGCGGGACCGTGAGCCTGACCCTCCGGGCAGAGGAAAACTATGCTCTGGTGACTGTCTCCGATACCGGCTGCGGCATCCCGCCGGAGGTGGGAAAACATATTTTCGAGAAGTTCTATCAAGGCGACACCTCCCACGCCACCCAGGGAAACGGCCTGGGTCTGGCCCTGGTCAGGCGGGTGGTGGACATCGTGGGCGGCGACATCTCCGTGGAGAGCGAGGCCGGGAAGGGCAGCGCCTTCACGGTGAAGATCAGGAGGGCGGCGGATGGAGAAATTCAAAAAAATCCTTAAAACCCTGTTCTGCTTACCGCCCCTGCCTGCGATCCTGCTGGCGGTCTTCGGCTACGGGCTTTTGATCCTGGTGTTTGCGCTGGATATCCAAAACCCCGCCCCGCGCTACGCCTCCTATCTGGCCTCCGCCTACGCCCTGGCCGTCACCGCCGCCGGGCTGCCCCGCCTGCTGAAAAAGGGCCGGGAGAAGGTCTCCGGCCATTCCCTTGTGCGCAAGCTCCGGGCCAGCCCGGCCGGGGAGCGGTACGCGGCGGACGCGCATTTTCGCAACCGGGTCTCCCTGCACGTGGGGCTGACGGTCAACCTGGCCTACATCCTCATGAAGCTGTCCGCCGGGCTGTACTACCGCTCCGCCTGGTTCCTGTCCCTGGCGGTCTACTACAGCCTGCTTGCCGGGATGCGCCTGTCCCTGCTGCGCTATAGGCCGGTGGAGGATGAAGCCGGGGCCTTTCGCCGCTACCGGGCCTGCGGATTCGTCCTGCTGCTGATGAACCAGGCCCTGGCCGGGATCGTCGCCTTCATGGTCCGCCAGGACCGGCACTTCAGCTATCCGGGCTATCTGATCTACGCCATGGCCGCTTATTCCTTTTACGCCGTCACGGTCGCCATGATCAACATTGTGAAGACCCGCCGCCAGAACAGCCCCATCCTGTCGGCCACCCAGGCTGTCAACCTGGTCGCCGCGCTGGTGTCGATCCTGGCTCTGACTACCGCCATGCTGGCCCAGTTCGGCGGAGCGGACAGCGCGGACTTTAACCGGACCATGACCGCCGCCGTGGGCGGCGGGGTCTGCACCATCGTTATTTGTATGGCCGCCTATATGATCTGGCGGGCCAATAAAAATCTGAAAAAGCTGAGGAATTGAGCATGGACGAAAAGAAGGAGAGCTTTTCCTATACCTATTCCGCCAGAGAACAGGATGAGATCCGAAAGATCCGGGACAAATACGCACCTCCGGCAAAAGAAGAGACCTCCATGGAGCGGCTCCGCCGCCTGGACGAGAGCGCCACAAAGGGGGCGACGGCCATTTCGCTGATCGTCGGGATCCTCAGCACCCTGATCCTGGGCCTCGGGATGTGCTGCACGATGGTGTGGGGAGAGACGCTGTTTGTCCCCGGAATCGTCATTGGGCTCATCGGCATCGCCGGCGTGATCGCCGCCTGGCCGGTCTATACGCGCCTGGTCCGGCGGAAGCGGGAAAAGCTGGCGCCAGAGATCCTGCGTTTGTCGGATGAGCTGCTGAAGTGAGCCGCCCTATGGGGCGATTCTCGCTTTGCGAGAGTGATTTCCGGTTTCAGGGCTGGTATTTTTCCTGACGGAATGGTAGATTAAGACCATGACGCGTCAGGAAAGGAAGCTCTGATGGAAAAGAAAAGTATCGGTTCATTTATCGCGGCCCTGCGCAAGGCCCAGGGCCTGACCCAGCGGGAACTGGCGGAGCGGCTGGGCGTGTCCGACAAGGCGGTCAGCCGCTGGGAGCGGGAGGAGACCCTGCCGGACCTGAGCCTGATCCCCGCCCTGGCAGACCTCTTCGGCGTCACCGCCGACGAACTGCTCCGAGGCCAGCGCTCCGCCGCCCCGGCGGACCCGGACCGGGAGGAGCGGGAGGCCCGGAGATCGGAGAAGGAGCTGCAAAACCTCCTGCGCCGCCGGGCCGGCAGCTTTCTCACCGCCAGCCTGACGGCGGCCGGTGTGGCGCTGCTGGGCGTCCCCGCCGCCGCTTGCTTCAACGCAGCCGGCCGGGCGGAGCTGGGCTTCTATGCGGCCTGCTTCTTCCTGCTGGCGGCGGCCTTCCTGGAGACGGTGTTTCTGGTCCGGGCCTTTCAATCCCTGGGGGAGGACTATGCCGGGGAGGCGGTGGACGCCTGCCGGCGGAAGCTGGCCTGCTGGGCCGGGCGGGTCTATATGCTCATCGCCGCCCTCGCCGGGGGCGTGCTGCCCCTGCTGGTGCTGGCGGCCAAGAGCGCCTTTGCCCAGGTGGGGCTTGCGGGCCTGACCTGGCCCCTGTACGGGACCCTGTCCGGCGCCCTCTTCCTGGCTCTGGCCGCGGGGGTCAACGTCCTGGTCCGCCGCCGGCTGCCCTTCTTCCCCGTTACCCAGGAGCAGAGGGCCCAGGACCGGCTCCGGCGGCGCTGCATCCTGGGGGCTGCCCTGGCCATGCTCTGCACCGCGCCCGTCCACTATTGGCTGGCGACCGACGCGGCGCTCTACCGGGAGGAGCTGCTTTTTGACAGCTATGAGGACTTCACGGCCTACATCTCCCGCCAGGAGGAGCCAAAGCGGCCAGACAGCAGCGGGGCCGAAGCGCCCGCGGACTACAGCCTGCAGAGCATCGTCAACAGCCAGGGCGAGACGGTCTGCACCTACCGGCACCGGAACCGGGACGCCGTCACGGTCGCCTATCCGGACACGGAGACCTGCCTGCCCATCCGGGTGGGCACCCAGGAGAGCCAGCGGGAAGCCGAGGCAACCGCCCGGACAGTGGGCCAGCTCCTGCTGTTGGCCTATCCTCTGGAGGCCGGCCTGGCCGCGCTGATCTGCTTTGCACGGAAAAAGAAAAGCGCCTCCAAGCCGTGAACAAACACGACTCCCGCCGCAGACAGCGGCGGGAGATTTTTCTGCGCGGAGCGAGGCCCACGATCTCAGGATTGAATTCCGGGCCGGGAAATGGTATGATAGCGAAAACGGAAGAGCCAGGAGGAAAACTATGACAGAAGCACTGAAAACCAAGAGCTGTGCGGATTTTACGGAAAAACTTGCCTCCCGGGACGCCGTCCCCGGCGGGGGAGGCGCCGCCGCGCTGATGGCCGCGCTGGGCGCGGCGCTCTGCGCCATGGCGGGGAATCTGACCCTGGGAAAGCCCAAGTATGCCGCCTATGAGGAAGATATCCGGCGCATGATAAACCAAGCGGAGGCCCTGCGCCTGCGCTTTCTGGAGCTGATCGACGAGGACGCGGCGGCCTTTGAACCCCTGTCCCGGGCTTACGCCCTGGACAAGAGCGATCCGGAGACCCCGGAGCGCCTGCGCCGGGCCACCCTGGGGGCCTGCCGGGCGGTGTTCGAGCTGATGGAGAACGGCTGCCGGGCGGTGGAGCTGCTGGAGGAGATGGGGCAGAAGGGGAGCCGTCTGCTCCTGTCGGACGTGGGCTGCGGCGCGCTGGCGGCCCGGGCCGCCTTAGAGGCGGCGGCCATGAACGTGCTGGTGAATACCCGGCTGCTGCCGGAAGACCCGGAGGCCCGGCGGCTGGAAGAAGAGACGGAGGCCATGCTCCGCTGTTATGTGCCTAGAGCCCAGGCGGTGGCGGACATGGTGCTGGAGACCTTGAGGAGGAAAAACAATGGCTGAAATTTTGAAGGGCGCGCCGGTGGCCGCCGCCCTCACCGAGGAGCTGGCCCAGCGGGCCGCAGCCCTGAAGGAACAGGGCGTGACGCCCTGCCTGGCCATCGTCCGGGTGGGGGAGAAGGAGAGCGACCTACGCTACGAGCGGGGCGCCATGAAGCGCTGCGAGAAGGTGGGCATCCGGGTGCTGAACCGGGTCCTGCCCGAGGACTGCACCCAGGAGGAGCTGCTGGCGGTCATCGAGGCCGTCAACGCGGACCCCGCGGTCCACGGCTGCCTGCTGTGCCGCCCCCTGCCGGAGCAGCTGGACGAGCGGGCCGCCTGCGAGGCCCTGCTGCCGGAGAAGGACGTGGACTGCATGACCTCGGCCTCCCTGACCCGGGTCTTCGTGGGCAAGGGCGCGGGCTTTGCCCCCTGTACGGCCCAGTCCTGCCTGGAGATCCTGGACTACTACGGCGTGGAGCTCAAGGGCAAGAACGCGGCCGTCATCGGGCGGAGCCTGGTCATCGGCAAGCCCGTGTCCATGCTGCTCCAGGCCCGGGACGCCACCGTCACCATGTGCCACACCAAGACGGCGGACATGCCCGCCGTCTGCCGCCGGGCGGAGATCTTAGTGGTCGCGGCGGGCCGGGCCGGGGTGGTGGACGAGCGCTTTACGAACCCGGATCAGGTGGTCATCGACGTGGGCATCAACGCCGCCCCGGAGGGCGGCATCTGCGGGGACGTGGCTTTTGAGAAGGTGGAGCCTGCGGTCAGAGCTATAACGCCCGTGCCCGGCGGCGTGGGCGCGGTGACTACGGCGGTGCTGTGCAAGCACCTGATCGAGGCGGCGGAGGCCGCCGCCGGGAAATGACCGGCCTGGAGGAGCTGAAAAAGCGGCAGCGGCGGCAGGCCCTGGCGGCCCGGGACGCCCTGCCGGAGGCCCTGCGCCGGGAGAAGTCCCGGCAGCTCTGCCGGAACGTCCGGGAGAGCCGGGCCTGGCGGGAGGCCGGGACGGTCTTCCTGTACCGGGCCTTTCGCAGCGAGGCGTCCCTCTCCGATCTGGAAGCGGCGGCCGCCGGGGAGGGGAAGCGCCTCCTCTATCCCCGCTGCCTAAAGGACCGGCAGATGTTGGCCCTCCTGCCCGGAGGGCGCTGGGAGCGGGACCGGTACGGCATCGAGACCCCCGGCCTGCCGGAGGCCCGGCCCGTCCCGCCGGAGGAGATCGACCTGGTGCTCTGCCCCTGCGCCGCCTTTGACGCCGCGGGGCGCAGGCTGGGGATGGGCGGCGGCTATTATGACCGCTTTCTGCCCCTCTGCCGCCGGGCAACGATCCTGCTGGCGGCCTTCGAGGTCCAGCGGCAGGAGCGAGTATGGACCGGGGAGCACGACATCCGGGTCCACGGCATGGTCACAGAGGCGGGGCTCTTCCTGCCCCGAAAGGAGAAAGACGGATGAAGGATTGGCTTGAGAGCGTATACAGCGACGGGACGGAGGACTTCGTCTCCTCCCCGTCCCCCAAGCTCCGGGAGACGGTGACGGTCCGGCTGCGGATGTACGCGGACGCGCCGGTGAAGCATGTGCTGCTCCGGTCGCTGCACAACGGCGTGGAACAGCTGGAGGAGGCCCGGCCCGCCGGGACCCGGCAAGGGCTCCGCTACTACGAGGCGCCGCTGCGGATCACGGAGCCGCGCATCGCCTATCAGTTCTATCTGGTCTGTGAGGACAAGGTGTATTTCTACACCCAGCAGGGCGTCACCGGCTATATCCCCGACGCGGGGCACGATTTCGTGCTGCTGGCGGACTACGTGCAGCCGTCCTGGGTAAAGGAGGCTGTGTTCTATCAGATCTTCCCGGAGCGCTTTTGCAACGGGGACCCGAGCAACGACGTGCAGCCCGGCGAATATACCCAGGACGGCTGGCCCACGGTAAAGATGGACTGGCGGGACCGGCCCCTGCCCTATTCAAAAGGGCACTGCCTGGACTTCTTCGGGGGCGACCTGGAGGGCATCCGGCAGAAGCTGCCCTATCTGAAGGAGCTGGGCGTCACCGCCCTGTACCTGAATCCCATTTTTGCCGCCCCCTCGGTCCACAAGTATGACTGCGTGGACTACTTCCATGTGGACCCCCATTTCGGCGGGGACAAGGCCCTGGCGGCGCTGTCGGAGGCGGTCCATGCCCAGGGCATGAAGCTCATTCTGGACATCTCCATCAACCACACGGGCACGGAGCACAAGTGGTTCAACCGGGACGGGACCTTCTTCCCCCTCTCCCAGGGGGCGTACCACAACCCGGACGCGGCGGAGCGGGCCTATTACTTCTTTGACGGCGGCCGCTATCACGGCTGGCTGGGCCACGCCAACATGCCCACCTTGAACTACAGCTCCCCGGCCCTGCGGGATGCCGTCTACCGGGCGGAGGATTCAGTCCTGAAAAAGTGGCTCAAGCCCCCCTACAGCATCGACGGCTGGCGCTTCGATGTGGCGGACGTGTTCGGCCGCAACGACGAGCTCCAGCTCTCCCACGAGCTCTGGCCGGAGATCCGCCGGAGCATCCGCCAGGTCGACCCCCAGGCCTACATCCTGGCCGAGGACTGGGGCGACTGCAGCGAGTACCTCCAGGGGAGCGAGTGGGATTCGCCCATGAACTATTTCGGCTGCGGCCGGGTCATCCGGCAGTTTTTAGGGCTGAAGGATCTGTTTTTGGAGCGGCACCCGCTGCTGCGGCAGGTGGATTGCCCGCTCACGGCGGAGGATGCGGAAAAGCGGGTGACGCAGTATCTGTCCCGGCTGCCCTACGCGCTCCAGCAGAACCAGTTCAACCTCTTTGACAGCCACGACGTGAGCCGCCTGCACAATTACCCCCAGCTGGGCCCCCAGGCCCTGCGGGCGGCGGTGATCTTCCAGTTTATGCTCCCGGGCGCTGCCAGCATCTATTACGGGGATGAGGCGGCCATCGGCGGCTGGACCGGAGACAACGAGGGCTGCCGCTTCCCCATGCCCTGGGGCGAGGACTTCACCCAAACGGAGGCCTACCGGGTCCACCGGACCATGGCGAGAGCCAAGGCCGAGCACCGGGCCCTGTCCCACGGGGGCATGAAGTTCCTGTACGCCAAGGGCCAGGTGCTGGCCCTGGCCCGCTTCACGGCCGGGGAGGCCTTTGTGGGCGTCCTCTCCGTCAGCGGCCGGCCGGAGGAGGTCTGCATCCCCTTCGGCGTCATCGGCGCGGAGGGACCCCAGGGCGGGACCGACCTGTTCGGCGGCCGGCTGGATTACACGCCCCTGGACGAAAACCACGGCATCCTGAAGCTTGAGCCGAAGCAGGCGAGCTTTTTCCCCTGTAGGATGAAAAAATAAGAACAAGAAAGCGCCGGCCCCTGCTCCACTTGCAGAGGCCGGCGCTTTTGGCGGTTCATTTGGGCTCATGGTGCAGGCCCAGCAGCTCGCCCGTTTCGGCGGACACATAGGCCTCGTACTTTACCCAATCGGTGCAGAAGTCCATGACGTAGTGGTCCCCCTCCAGCTTGTGGGAGAGAAAATGCGCCTCGCTGGGGCGAAGGCCCAGTTCGCTGAGGACGATGTGCTTGGCCTCCAGATAGGAGACCGCCCTGGCTTTGTTTTCCATCTTTGACCTTTCCTTTCTTCCGCTGAAAGCGGTTTTTTACGGCGCCTTCAGAATAGAGGAAAAGTCTTAAAAAAACCTTAGACGGGAAACCTATGTGCCTTATTCGGCTTTCTGCTTCCGCAGCATGCCCAGGGCATGGGGGAGCTCGTCCAGGAACACATCCAGGTCCTCCATGCAGGCTTTGGGGCTGCCGGGCAGGTTGACGATCAGAGTCTTGCCCCGGAGGACCGAGACCCCCCGGGAGAACATGGCCCGCTTGGTGATCCTCAGGTTCTCCATCCGCATAGCCTCGGCGATGCCCGGCACCTGCCGGTCCGCCGCGGCCAGGGTGACCTCCGGCACGAGGTCCCGGGGCCCGAAGCCGGTGCCCCCGGCGGTGAAGACCAGGTCCAGCTGCCGCTGATCGGCCAGGCGGCTCAGATGCCGCTTCAAAACGTCCGCCTCCTGGGGGAGCAGGAGCTGTTCAGCCACCTCATAGCCCGCGTCCGTCAGGCGCTGGATGAGGGCGGGGCCGCTCTCGTCCGCGGCCTCGCCCTGAAAGATCCGGTCGCTGATAACGAGCACCGCCGCCTGCCAGGGGCGGGGGCTTTTGCGCTCCTCGATGTCCATCTCTCAGCCTCCGATCTGGCTCATAGCCTTCTTTTCCGTGATGTCCCGGGGGCTGTCAAAGCTGTGGGCCCGGGGCTTGTTGTATATGCGCTCCTCCATGGCCCGCCGCAGCTCCTCGTCGTCACAGCCGGAACGCAGTAGCGCCCGCAGGTCCGCCGCCTCGTCGTAGCAGAGGCAGGGCTTCAACAGCCCCGTGCCGGTCAGGCGCACCCGGTTGCAGCTCTGGCAGAACTTATGGCTCACCGCGTCGATGAAGCCGATGCGCCCTTGCAGGGCGGCGCTCTTATAATAGTGGGCGGGGCCGTTGCCCCGTCTCTCGTCCGTGGGCTCCAGGTCCGGCCAGCGGAGCTTCAGCCGCTCCAGTAGCGCATCCGGGCTGGCCCTGTTCAGGGTGACGCCGAAGCCGATGGGCATCAGCTCGATAAAGCGCACGTCCACCGGCAGCTCTCCGGCCAGGGCTGCCAGGCTCTCCGCCTGGCCGGCATTCTCCTCTAAGATCACCGTGTTGAGCTTGGTCTTCAGCCCCCGCTCCACGCTTTTTCGGACGGCGGAGAGCACCTGGGCGGCGGAGCCCCGGCCCCCGCAGATCTGCCGGAACAGGTCCTCGTCCAGGGCGTCCAGGCTGATGTTGACCCCGTCCAGGTTTGCCGCGCACAGGGCGTCCAGGTTCTCCTCCAGCAGCAGGCCGTTGGTGGTCAGCGTCACCTGCTCCACCCCCGGCAGCTTTTTCAGCCGGGCGATAAAGTCCGCGCAGCCCAGGCGCACCAGAGGCTCCCCACCGGTAATTTTGAACTTGCGGATACCCAGCTCCACCGCCGCCGCGCAGACGCGCAGCAGCTCCTCATAGCGCAGGATATCCCCGTGGTCCACCGAGATCAGATCCTCCGGCATACAGTAGCGGCAGCGGAGGTTGCAGCGGTCGGTGACGGAAATGCGCATATAATCTATTTCCCGTCCGTATCGGTCGATCACAGGCCCGCCTCCCCGTCAAAGAAAAAGTCCCCGCTCTTGCCCCCGTGCTTCTCCACCAGGTGGATGTTCCGGATCTCCATGCGTTTGTCGATGGCCTTGCACATGTCGTACACGGTCAGCAGGGCCAGGCTGACGCCGGTCAGGGCCTCCATCTCCACGCCGGTCTTCCCCTCGCAGCGGACGGTACACACCGCCTCGATCTCCAGGCTCTCCGGGTGCAGGGTGAACTCCACCTGGCTCTTGGTCAGGTTCAGCAGGTGGCACAGGGGGATCAGCTCCGCCGTGCGCTTGGTGGCCATGATGCCCGCTACCTGGGCCACGCCCAGCACGTCGCCCTTTTTGGCGGTCCGGTCCCGGACCGCGGCGAAGCAGGCCTCGCTCATGGCGATGCGGCCCACGGCCACGGCCGTGCGGCTGGTGGGGGCCTTGCCGCTCACGTCCACCATCCGGGCGTTGCCCTGGGCGTCGATATGGGTAAACTGAGAATCGTTCATTTTGCCTTTCACCGGCTTTCCGATAAAATCCTATCATCTATTATACCGGTATAGGATCTTTTTTTCAAGCTAAAAGGACGGTATGGTTCTGCCATACCGTCCTTAAAAGGCTTAATGCAAAGGTATAGAAAAGAGTCAAATTTGTTTTTGAGGCAGCTTTGCCTCGTCGTCGCAAGCTTCATTCACTCGCTTACGCCGGAGCGGCGAAAGCTCGTTCACGACGCTGCTCCTCCTCTTCAAACCGAAACGCTTGTTTCGGTTTGACAAGGAAGAACAAGGCTGCCCGCCGATTTTGCCGTGCTCGCGCGGCAAAATGGCTTTGCAGCCTTGTTCTGACGCCGCGCCGGCCAAACGGGGCGAAGCCCCTGCGATAAGCGCGAGTTTCTCAAATGCGAGCCCAGCGTAGCGGGTCGCATTTGAAACGATCAGTCGGTGACGTAAGGCAGCAGAGCGATCTGACGGGCCCGCTTGATGGCCTCGGTCAGCTGGCGCTGGTGCATGGCGCAGGTCCCGGTGGTACGCCGGGGCAGGATCTTGCTGCGCTCAGACAGATAGTGGCGGAGCTTGGCCGTGTCCTTGTAATCGATATAGGTGGCCTTGTCCACGCAGAACTGGCAGACTTTCCTGCGCTTACGGTTCTTGGGATTGTTCTTATCGAAAGGCATAAAGCGTTTCCTCCTTTATTTGATCTTGTTGGCGGCTCTCCTCAGAAGGGAAGCTCGCCGTCCCCGTCGTCCTCCATCTCGGAAAAAGCGGACGCGGCGGGCGCGCTGGGGGCGCTGCGGCCGCTGTCATAGCCGCCGCCGTAGCTGTTGTAAGAGCTGCCGCCGTAGGAGCCGTGGCTGTCGCCCCGCTGCTCGCCGTCCCGGCGCTTGCTCTCGCCGAAGTAGATGTTGTCGGCCACGATCTCCGCACTGCGGCGTTTGCCGCCCTCCCGGTCCGTCCAATCCCGGATCTGGAGCCGGCCGGAGACGACCGCCATGCTGCCCTTCTGGAAATACTTGCTGACGAACTCAGCGGTCTGCCGCCAGGCCACGCAGTCGATAAAATCGGTCTGACGTTCGCCGCTGTCCCGGTTGGCGAAATCCCGGTCCACCGCAACGGTGAAGGACGCCACAGGCGTCTGGGACTGGGTGTAGCGCAGCTCCGGGTCCCGGGTCAGGCGGCCCATGATGACGATGTGATTTAACATTCGGCCACCCCTTACTCCGCGCGCAGGGTGATCAGACGGCGAAGGATGCCGTCGGTGATGCCGAGGATACGGTCCAGCTCGGCGGGGAACTCGGGGCCGCTGGTGAACTTCATCAGCACGTAGTAGCCCTCGGAGATGTAGTTGATCTCATAAGCCAGCTTCCGCTTGCCCATTTCCTCCAGCTCCTCCAGCGTACCGTTAGCCTCCACAAGCGCCTTGAACTTCTCCACCAGCTCAGCGGTCTGTTCCTCCGTGCAGTTGGGGTTGATGATGTACATAACCTCGTACTTCTCACTTGCTTTTGCCATGGTTGCACCTCCTTTTGGTCATTTGGCCCCCGCTCGGGGCGGGAGCAAGGATGCCCGCTCATCAGACGGGCAGGGCTTGCTTTTTAAGCAAGCCTTATCATTATACCGTTTTTTCCCGAAATGTCAAGGTTTTTTCGGACTTTACATCTCAAAAAGCTTCCCGCAGCTCCCCCGCCGGGACGGGCACCGCCAGCCCCAGGGACAGGAAGAACAGCACGCACTCCTTTACGGGCTTTTGGCAGATGCGCTCCAGCGAGCGGATATAGGTCCGCAGCTGCCCGTAATAGGCCCGGGCTTTCTCTTGAGCCTGCCCGGCTGAGAGCAGGAAGTCGGTCTTGTAGTCCACCACCACCAGCTCCCCGTCCTCCTCAAAGAAGCAGTCCACCACGCCCTGCATCAGCTGCTTTTCCCCCTCCGCGCCCGGGACCAGGTCCCCCGCGTCCCAGAGCAGGGAGAAGCGAAACTCCCGCTGTAAGTTCTCCGCCGCCCGGATGCGCTGCCCCAGGGGGGAGCGGAAGAGCCGCCAGACGGCCTCCGCGTCCACCGCCGCCGCCTCCCGGTCCGACAGAAAGCGCCCGGCCCGCAGCCGCTCCAGCTCCTCCCGGATCTGCTCCGGCGTCTCCGTTTTGTTCAGGTCAATATTCTGTAACAGCAGGTGGGTGGCCGTGCCCAGCTCCGCGCCGCCGAGGGGCCGGTCCTGCCGGGCAAAGTCCGGCAGGCGGAAGGGACTCTTGTATGCCGGGGCCAGCGGACGGGACTCCTCGTCCGGCTCAAAGCGGCCCTTCAGCTCCGTGGCGGTCAGCTTGGAGGGCAGGGCCTGGGCCTGGCTGTGGGAGTAGCGGAAGCGGAGCCTGCGCTCCAGCTCCTCCAGCAGCTCCGGCGCTGCCTCCGGGGCCGCGGGCTTTTCCGCCGGGCGCTCCGCCTCTTCTTCCGCCTGGCAGAAGTGCAGGGTCAGCGTCTCTCCGCCGCCGGCCTGGGCCGCGTACAGCAGCCAGTTCACCGGGGCCCCCGCCCCGGCCAGGATCTCCGGAGACATGGGCGCTGTCACCAGAGAGGCGGCCTTTTCCAGAGCCTTTTCCGGGTCCCGCAGGGCGGCGGTCATGACCAGCCGCTCCCGTGCCCGGGTCATGGCCACGTACAGAAGCCGCAGCTCCTCGGAGAGGGTCTCCCGGTCCAACCGCTGCCGGATGGCGCTCCGGGCCAGGGTGGGATATTCCTGCCGGGTCTTCAGATCCGTCACCTTGGGCCCCAGGCCCAGCTCCGGGTGCACCAGCACCTTGGCCCGGCTGTCCGAGGTGTTGAAGCGCCGGCCCAGGTCGCAGAGAAAGACCACGGGGAACTCCAGCCCCTTGGACCGGTGGACCGACAGGATCTGCACCGCCGGCTCCGTCCCGCTCCCCAAAGCGGGCTCCCGGCCCTTCTCGGCCAGCTGCCGCAGCCAGAGCAGGAAGCGGTGCAGGCCCCGGTAGCCGGTGGCCTCAAAGCGCTCGGCAAGGCCCGCCAGGGCCAGCAGCCGGGCCTTGCGCCGGGGCCCGTCCTCCATGGCCCCGCAGAGGGCCAGCAGGTCGAAGCGCTCCAGCACCCGCCGCAGCAGCTCCGCCGCGCTCAGGTCAGGGGCGGCGTCCCGAAGCTCGTCCAGAGCCCGAAGGAAGTCCCGGCTCCGCTCGTCCGTCTCGGCCCGGCGCAGCAGGGCGGTGTAGAAGTCCCCCTGCCGGTCGCTGGCCCGGATCTCCGAGAGAGCGTCCGCGTCAAAGCCGAAGGCCGGGGAACGCAGCGCCGCGATGAGGGGGATGTCCTGATGGGGATTGTCGATGACGGCCAGGATGGAGAGCAGAGAGGAGATCTCCGCCGCCTGGAAGAAGCCGCCGCTCTGGCCGGAGCCCACGGGGATCCCCCGGCGGGCAAGCTCCCTCCGGTATACGCCGCCCACGGTGTTGGCCGAGCGCAGCAGAATGGCGATGTCCCCGTAGCGCAGGGGCCGCCGGACGCCCCGGTCCGTCACCTCCGCGCCGGACTCCACCAGCTCCTGAATTTTTTTCGCCACCAGCGCCGCCTCCAGGGCGGTCTTATCGGGCTTGTCCTCCCCGCCGGGCAGGTCCAGGAGCAGCAGTTCCGGCTTGGGGACCTGGCCCTCAAAGGCCGCGCCGCAGAGGAGCTTTGCCCCCTCGTCGTAGTCGATGTCCCCCAGACTGCGGGACATGCACAGGGAGAACACCCGGTTGGCGGCGTCCAGCACCTCCAGCCGGGAGCGGAAGTTCTCCCGCAGCAGGATGCGCCGGGGCTCCCCCGGCCCCGCCTCGTCCCGGTAGCTCAGGTATTTCTCCGTAAAGATGCGGGGATCGGCCAGGCGGAAGCGGTAGATGGACTGCTTCACGTCCCCCACCAGGAAGAGGTTTTTCCCCTCCCGGGAGACCGCCCGGAAAATAGCGTCCTGCACCCGGCTCACGTCCTGGTACTCGTCCACCATGATCTCCGTATAGCGCCGGGAGATCTCCCCGGCCAGGGCCGTGGGGCTGCCGTCCTCTTCGGTCAGCAGCCGGGCGGCCATATGCTCTAAGTCCGCGAAGTCCACCAGCCCCGCCCGGCGCTTGTCCGCCGAGAAGGCCCGGTCCAGATCCAAAGCCAGCTCCAGCAGGGCCTCCATGGCCGGGGCCGTGCCCGCCAGACCGGTCAGGAGCTTATCCGAGGGGACGCCCAGGCTGTCGTTCAGCTTCTCAACAGATTTTTTGCAGATCTCCCGGACGGCCTTCACCTTCTCGGAGAGGGCCGGGTCCGGGGAATCCCGCAGGCTGCCCAGCCGGGGGAAGGGGATGGGCAGGCAGGCCTGGGCCTCCGCCCAGCCCTTTTTCGCGGCCCGGCTCAAGGCCCGCAGGGCCTCCGCCGTCTCCGCCACGCTGGGCCCGTAGGCCCGGTGGATCTTGCCCTGGGCGGCCATCTCTGTCAGCAGCCCCTCCAGGGCCCCACTCCAGCAGTCCGCCGCCTCAGCGGCCCGGTCCAGCAGCTCCCGGCCCCAGGGGGTCTCTCCCGCGCCGGCGGACTGGCCCCGCAGCAGGGCCGCCTGCTCCGCCGCCCATTTTTCCGGCCGGGCGTGGCTCTGCATCTTCTCGTGCAGCTCCAGGGTCAGCTCCGCCAGGCGCCGGTCGTCCCGGCCCACGCCCACCGTGTCCGCCAGGCGCAGGAAGCCGGGATAGCGGTCCGGGTGGGCGTAGCGCTCCTCTAAGACCCGCTCCAGGGCCGCGGCCTTCATGGCCCGGGCCCGTTCCTCGTCGGCCACGGCGAAATCCGGTGTCAGCCCCAGCTGCTGGCTGTACTGCCGCAGCAGGGCGGCGCAGAAGCTGTGGATGGTGCCGATCTGGGCCCGGCGGCAGAGGGCGCTCTGCCGGCGGAGCCGCCGGTTGCCCGGGTCGGCCGCCTGGGCTGCGGCCAGCTCCTCTAAAATGCGGCCCCGCAGCTCGCCAGCGGCGGCCTTGGTGAAGGTGATGATCAGGAAGCGGTCCAGGTCCTGGGGCTCGATCGGGTCGGTCAGCCAGCCCATCAGCCGCTCTGTCAGCACCCGGGTCTTGCCGCTGCCCGCCCCGGCGGAGACCAGCACGGCCCCGCCCCGGGCCTCGATAGCGGCCTTCTGGGACGCTGTGGGTTTGAAATCACGCATGGCTGCCGCCTCCTTCCGCTTCGCCCCAGACCTCCTCCGGCCGTTTGGCGGCCAGGAGGCGGAAGCTCTCTCCGTTTTCCCCGTCCTCAAAGTGACAGGCGTCGTAAAATTCGCAGTTCCGGCAGGCGTTCTCCTGCTGGTTCCGGAAATAGGGGTCGGCCTGGATGCTGCCCCGGCGGAGTTCCCCCGCCATGTGGGTCAGGGTGTCCCGGACCCGCCGGGCCAGGGTCCCGATCTGCTCGGCGCTGGCCACAGTCTCCGGGTCCGTCCGGCCCCGGCTGGTGCGGAGGGGGATATATGTCTTCTCCGTGCCCCGCTCCCAGGCCTCGATCAGCGCCGGGTCGTCCAGCACGAAGCCGCTGCGGCGCACGGCCTTGACCCGCTGCCGCTCGGCCTCCTCGCCCTCCAGCTCCCGCTCCGCCTGGGTCAGATCGCTGCGGGCGGGCACATACATGACCCCCGCCGGGACGATCTCGTGGCCGTAGCGCTCCGCGCCCCGGGCCTGAAGGGCGAAGAGATACAGCAGCATCTGCATCCCCAGCCCGTAGTACACATCCGTCAGGGAGAAGTCCTTCCGGCCGGTTTTGTAATCCACCACCCGCAGGTACAGCCGGCCGTCGTGGAGCCAGCCGTCTATCCGGTCGGCCACACCCGTGAGGGCCAGGCTCTCCTCCCCCTGGCCCAGCTCCAGGGCCTGGAGCCGGGCCTCCTTGGAGAAGTCCAGCTCAAAGTCCAGCGGCTCAAAGTCCGAGCGCCGCAGCTCCGCCGCCATGTCGGCCACGATCTGCCGCACATCCCCCTCCAGACGCCGGAAGAGGTAGACAAAGCGGGCGCTCTTCTCGTTGAAATCGTTCAGTTCCTCGTGGACGTAGCGCTCTACAGAGCGCCGCACCATCTCGTCCAGGGCCTCGTCCGAGACATGCTCAAAGCCCCCGGCGGCCATGGCCTCCCGGGCCACGTTCTCCAGCACATAGTGCATGAAGGTGCCGATCTCCGGGGGGCGGAAGCCCGCCGGTTCATAGGGCCGGGCCTTGAGCCCGTAGCGGCAGAAATAGGCGAAGCGGCAGGAGGCGAATTTGTCGATCCGGGAGGCGCTGAGCCGGAGCTGGGGCCCATAGAGCTTCTCCACCGCACCGGGGGAGAGGCGTCCCCGGTCCTGCCGGGAGGCGGTCTCCAGCCGGGCGAAGCGCTCCGGCTCTTCTTCCCGGAACCAGGCTGCGGCGGCGGCCGCTGCGGGCGAGCCGCCCCGGAGGCTGTGAGCCGCCAAAATCAGCGCCGGGCCCGGCGCGGAGAGGCGGGCCAGGTCCGCGTCCGCCGCCTCCGGCGTCAGGCCGAAGAGGTCCGCCGCCCGGTTGTAGATCAGGGCCGGCCGCTGCTCCTCTCCGTCGGGGCCCAGGGCGGGCAGGCTCAGGGTCAGGCTCTCCGAGGGCAGGCTCAGGCAATTGTAGATCAGGGAAAACTCCCGCCACAGCTCGCTCTCTCCGCCGGCCAGGCGGATGCCCAGCTCCAGCAGGCGCTGCCGCTCCTCCCCGCTGAAGACGCCGCCCTCGCTCTCCGCCTGGGGCAGCCGGGCGTCGCTGCAGCCCAGCACGATCAGGTGCTTGATGCGCCGCCGGCGCATCCTGTCAAAGTCCCCGGCGGAGACCCGGTCCAGGGACACGGGGATACTGCCCAGGTCGTACATGCCCAGCATCCGGATAAACAGGCGGCCGAAGGTCTCCATGTCCATCTCCGCGTCCCCCAGGGCCCGGGCGCTCTGCTCCAGAGCGGAGACGATCCGCTCCCAGATCTGCCGGTACTCCTGGGCCGTGGCCTCCAGGCCCTGCGCCTCCAGCTCCGCCGCCCGCTCCTCCAGCCGTTGGGGCAGCTCCAGCTCCTCTAAGAAGGCGGCCAGGGCCCGGGCCTGCCCCTCCGCCGTGGAAGCCTCCCGGCCCCGGCGGGCCAAATTCAGCAGGGGCCCGGCCAGCAGGCGGCGGAGCCGGTTGAGCTCCTCCAGTCGCGCTAAAGCGGCCTGGTCCAGCTCAAAGCCGTAGCCCTCCGGATGCTGCCGCCACTCCCGCTCCCAGGCGGAGCCCCGCAGCTGCCATTTATAGATATAGCCGGCCAGCGCGTCGGCCTCGGCCCGGCTCAGCGGGGTCAGGCCGGTCTGCAAGTAGCCGGTCACGTCGTCCACATCCCAGCCGCCGCCGAGGATCTCATAGGCCAGGGAGATGAGGGCCGGGGCGGGCCGGGACAGCAGCTCGCTCTTCCGGGCGGCGTAGAGGGGCACCCCGTAGAGCCGGAAAGCGCTCTCCAGGGCCCCCCGGTAGTCCTCAAAGCCCCGGACGGCCACGGCGATATCCCGCCAGCGGCAGCCCCCGTCCCGCACCAGCTCCAGGGCCCGGGCCGCCGCCAGCTCGCACTCGGCCTCCACGCTGCCGGCCAGCAGGAGCCGGAGCTGCCCGGCGGGGCCCTCGTAGGGCTCGCCGCCGAAGCTGAACATCCGGTCGGTGAAAAAGCGCAGCTGGTCCTCGTCCTCCGGGTCCCGGACCTCGGTCCTGACCTCCTGGCCCAGGGCCTCCGCCGCCTCCGCCAGACGGCGGCAGGAGCGGCGGGAGAGTTCGAAGATCTCGCTCCGGCCCTCCATCGAGTCCACCGTCATGCAGACCGTCAACTCCGCCCCGGCGCGGAGCAGGGCCTCCAGCACCCGCTGCTCCTGGACCGTAAAGTCGATAAAGCCGTCCACATAGACCACGGCGCCGGGCTCCAGCCCGCCCGCCTCGATCTGCCCGGCCAGCAGCTCCAGCCGGCCGGTGGGGTCGGCCTGCCCGTTGGCGGCGGCCGCGGCGTAGGCCTCTAAGATCAGCGCCAGGTCGGAGAGCTTGCCGGCAAAGCTGCCGCCGTCGGCCTGAGCGGCCTCCTCCAGCTGTTCTGCGCTGACGCAGGCGGCCTTCAGCTCGTCCAGCGCCCCCAAAAGGGCGGCCTGGAGTTCCGCGCTGCGCTGGGCGGGGCCGTAGACCTTCAGCCGGGAGCCCACCGCGTTCAGGGCCTGGGCCATGCACAAAAGCCGCCCGCCCTTGTCCAGCAGCCGGTCCGCCCCGCCGCCCATCCGGGCCTGCAGCTTCCGGGCCAGGCCCGTGAAGCTGAGCGCCTCGGCGTATAAGGACAGACTGTCCCCGCAGACGGCGCAGAGCTCCCGCTCCGCCTCGTGGCTGTACTGCTCCGGTATGATCAGCAGCCTGCCGCCCTGCCGCCTGCGCACCGCCTCCGCGATCTCCTCCATCACGGCCGCGGTCTTGCCGGTACCGGCCTTGCCTAAAATGAGCCTGAGCATGGGGCATCCTCCCGTTTCTTGTCAATTTTACTGAAAGTATTGTACCAAATCCTCCCCGGCACTGCAAGCCGGGGAAGAAAAAGTCTCTCATCTCAGCGCAAAAGCCGCTCCGGCTCTTGCAACTTGCTTCAAAATGTGGTATAAATGTGTAATCTTTAATTGGAGGCGCGATTATGAAGATTTCGTCCAAGATGGAAAAATGCGGGCTCTCCCCCATGCGTAAGTTCAACGGAGAGGCCGCCGAGGCCGTCAAGCGCGGCATCAAGATCTATCACCTGAACATCGGCCAGCCGGACATCATCACCCCGGACGCCTACTTTGAGGCCCTGAAGACCTTCAGCCAGCCCGTCCTGGAGTACGCGCCCTCCGGCGGCGTGCCGGAGCTGCTGGACGCGGTGCGCCATTACTACGGGCGTATCGGCGTGGAGCTGAGCCGGGCGGATATCCTGGCCACCTCCGGCGGCAGCGAGGCCCTGCAGATGACCATGGCCACTCTGCTGGACGACGGGGACGAGATCGTCATTCCCGAGCCCTTCTACCCCAACTATCACACCTCCGTCACCCTGGCCGGAGCCAAGATCCACCCCCTGACCACCTGCCCGGAGGAGGGCTACAAGTACGCCGTGCGGGAGCGGGTGGAGGCCTGCATCAACGAGCGCACCCGGGCCATCATGATCACCAACCCCGGCAACCCCACCGGCGCGGTGCTCCGCCCCGAGGACCTGAAGCTGATGCTGGACATCGCCAAGGAGCACGAGCTGTTCATCATCTGCGACGAGGTGTACCGGGAGTTCGTCTACGGCGGCGAGCCGCTGATGAGCGCGCTGCAATTTCCCGGCTACGAGGACAACGTCATCGTCATCGACTCCGTGTCCAAGCGCTTCTCCGCCTGCGGCGCCCGGGTGGGCATGCTCATCTCCAAGAACAAGACCTTTATGGCCCAGGCCATGAAGTGGTGCCAGTGCCGCCTCTGCTCCGCCACGGTGGACCAGGTGGCCGCCGCCGCTCTGTACTCCCTGGACCCCAGCTACTTCGACGCGGTCCGGGAGGAGTATAAGCTCCGGCGGGACACCATGCTGGCGGGCCTGAAGAAGATCCCCGGCATCGTCTGCGCCGAGCCCAAGGGCGCCTTCTACGTGATGGCCGCCCTGCCCGTGGACGATGCGGACACCTTCCAGCACTGGCTGCTCAACGAGTTTGACTGCGACGGGGAGACCGTCATGTTCGCCTGCGGCGAGCCCTTCTACGGCACCCCCAACAAGGGCAAGAACGAGGTGCGCATGGCCTACGTCATCAAGCGGGAGGACATCCAGCGGGCCATCGAGGTGCTGGCCGTCGCCATCGAGAAGTACAATCAGACCCACTAAAACCGAAAAGCACGAAAAAGCCTCTGCGGACTGCCCGCAGAGGCTTTTTGACGTTTATATTGTCACCGTTTCCGGCTCCTCCGGCCGGGCGGCGTTGGAGAGCATGAGCTTGATCCGGTTCTCCTGGTTGATGCGGGTGGCCCCCGCGTCGTAGTCCACGGCCACGATGTTGGCTTCCGGGTAGCGCTCCTTCAGGGGCTTCATCATGCCCTTACCCACGATGTGGTTAGGCAGGCAGCCGAAGGGCTGGACACAGACGATGTTGCGGACCCCCTGCTCGATGAGCTCGATCATCTCCCCGGTCAGCAGCCAGCCCTCGCCCATTTTGGCGCCGGGGCTGATGACCGTCTCCGCCAGCTTCTCCACATGGGCGAAGGGCGTGGGCGGGTCGAAGCGGCTCTCGGCCCGGATGATGGAGATCAAATCCTTCTGCATCTTCTCCAGGGCCGCCAGCGCCAGGGCAAAGACCAGGCCCTTGGCCCGCTTCATGCCGAAGAGCCGGGCGTCGGTCATGGAGCTGTGGGCGCAGTACATGCAGAAGTCGATGAGCCCGGGCATGACCACCTCGGCGTTCTCCCCGGCCAGGAATTTCTCCAGTTCGTTGTTGCCCAGGGGCGAGAACTTGACGAAGATCTCCCCCACGATGCCCACCCGGACCTTCCGCGCCCCCTGGACAGGGAGGGCCTGAAAGTCCCGGACGATCTGCCGGTACCAGCCCTTGATGTCCCGGTAGCGGAGCCGCCGGCCCTTGCTCAGGCCGCCGGCAAGCTTCTCCACCCAGCGGGCCTCCAGGGCCTCCGCCGCGCCGGGCTCGGTCTCGTAGGGCTTCACCTGGTTGCGCAGCAGCATCAGCAGATCGCCGCAGAGGGCCGCGAACAGCATCCGGGCCGCCAGGTCCGGGGTCATTTTCAAAGCGTGGTCCCGCTCCAGGCCGGACACGTTCAGCGACAGCACCGGGATCTGCCCGTAGCCGGCCTTCAGAAGGGCCTTGCGCAGCAGGCGGATATAGTTGGAGGCCCGGCAGCCGCCGCCGGTCTGGGTGATGAGCAGGGCCAGCTTGTCCTTGTCGTATTGCCCGCTCTCGATGGCGGAGAGCAGCTGCCCGATCACCAGCAGGGCGGGGTAGCAGGTGTCGTTATGTACGTATTTCAGTCCGTACTCCACCACGCCCTCTCCGGCGTTCTCCAGCAGCACCGCCCGGTAGCCGTAGGAGCGGAGGATGCCCTCCATGATCTTGAAGTGGGTGGGGAGCATGGTGGGGATGAGGATGGTGTAGCCCCGCTGCCGGATCTCCTCCATCGTGGGCAGCCGCTGGGGGCTCTCCTGTTCAGGCATCCTTTTCCGCCTCCCTCTCCTCCAGAGCGCCGATCAGGCTCCGCAGCCGGATCTTGACCGCGCCCAGGTTGGTGATCTCGTCGATCTTGATCTGGGTGTAGAGCTTGCCGCCCCGCTCCAGAATGTCCTTCACCTCGTCGGTGGTGATGGCGTCCAAGCCGCAGCCGAAGGACACCAGCTGCACCAGCTCCACGTCCGGATTCTCGCAGGCGAACTGGGCGGCGTTGTACAGCCGGGCATGGTAGGTCCACTGGTTCAGCACCCGCACCTCCGGCCGGTTCTTGGCCAGACGCCAGACGCTGTCCTCACTGACCACCGCGAAGCCCAGACTCTCGCAGAGCTTGTCGATCCCGTGGCCGATCTCCGGGTCGATGTGGTAGGGCCGGCCGGCCAGGATCAGGATGCGCCTGCCCTCCCGCCGGGCCTGCTCCACCACCCGCTCGCCCTCGGCGCAGACGGCCTCCACCGATCTCCGGTAGTCGGCCAGGCCCCGCTCCACCGCCAGCTTCACCTCGTGCCGCCGGACCGGGTAGCCGTTGTCCCGCAAAAAGCCCAGCAGCTCGTGGGTCAGCTGCCGCGGGTCGTTGATGTTCAGGTAGGGGTGCAGAAATTTGACCTCCCGCAGCCGCTCCACGTTGCCCTTCAAAAGCTCTGGGTAATAGGCTACCACCGGGCAGTTGTAGTGGTTGTCGGAGCGGCGCTCGTCCACGTTGTAGACGATGCAGGGGGCGAAGATGGCGTCCACGCCCCGGTCGATGAGCTCCTCCACATGCCCGTGCATGAGCTTGGCCGGGTAGCAGGCCGTGTCCGAGGGGATACTGGTCTGGCCCCGGAGATAGGTCTGCCGGGTGGAGGGAGAGGAGACCAGCACCTGGAAGCCCAGGGAGCGGAGGATGCCCCGCCACAGGGGCAGCAGCTCGTACATCCCCAGGCCCAGCGGCAGGCCCACGGTCCCCCGGCTCTTCCCCGCCGGGGCCTCTTCCACGGCTTCCTGTGCCAGAAGCTGCCGCTTGAATTCGTGGAGGTTCAGGCTCTCGGTCTGGGCCTTTTTGATCCCCAGGCCCCGCTCGCAGCGGTTGCCGGATATGTAGCGCTCGCCGCCGGAGAAGATGTTCACCGTCAGCCGGCAGTTGTTGGCGCATCCGCCGCAGACGGCGGCGTTGACCTTGTGGCTGAAATGGGCCAGCTCCTCGGGCCCCAGGCTGGAGGAGCCCTCCGGCTTCTCCACGCCCTTGGCGTACAGGGCCGCGCCGAAGGCCCCCATCAGCCCGGCGATCTCCGGCCGGATGACCTCGTGGCCCAGCTCCCGCTCAAAGTTCCGCAGGACGGCGTTATTCAGGAAGGTGCCCCCCTGGACCACGATGTTCTCCCCCAGCTCCGCGGCGGAGGAGGCCCGGATCACCTTGTAAATGGCGTTTTTCACTACGCTCAGGGACAGGCCGGCGGAGATGTCCTCCACGCTGGCCCCGTCCTTCTGGGCCTGCTTGACGGAGGAGTTCATGAACACCGTGCAGCGGGTGCCCAGGCTCACCGGCCGCTGGGCCAGAAGCCCTAAGCGGCTGAATTCCTTCACGTCGTAGCCCATGGAGCGGGCAAAGGTCTCGATAAAGGAGCCGCAGCCGGAGGAACAGGCCTCGTTGAGCATGATGCTGTCGATGGCGCCGTTTCGGACCTTGAAGCACTTGATGTCCTGGCCGCCGATGTCCAGGATAAAGTCCACCTGGGGGTTGAAGAACTTGGCGGCCTTCAGATGGGCCAGGGTCTCCACCACGCCTAAGTCCAGCTTGAAGGCGTGCTGGATCAGCTCCTCCCCGTAGCCGGTGACTGCGGCGGCGGCGATGCGCACCCGGTCCCCGCTCTGGGCGTAGATCTCCTCCAGCTGGCTGCGGACGATCTCCACCGGGTTGCCCCGGTTGGAGTCATAAAAGCTGTAGAGCAGCTGATCGTCCTCCCCGATGAGGGCAAACTTGGTGGTGGTGCTGCCGCAGTCCACCCCCAGGTAGGCCTTGCCCCGGTAGGCGCTCAGCTCCTCCCGGCGCACGTCCGCCCGGTTGTGCCGCCGGATGAAGGCGTCCAGCTCCGCCTGGTCCTTAAAGAGGGGCGGCTCGGCGGAGATGCCGGAGGCCATATGGGCCGTGGCCAGCAGCCGGTCCCGGAGTTCGTCAAAGTTGAAGTCCTCCTTCTGGCCCTTGGCGTAGAGGGAGGCCCCGTAGGCCACGGCAAAGCGGGCGTAGGGCGGGAAGACCGCGTTTTCCTCCGTCAGCTTCAGCGTCTCGGTAAAGCGCCGGCGCAGGCCCAGGCAGAAGCTCAGCGGCCCGCCCAGGAACATGACCTTCCCCTCGATCTTCCGGCCCTGGGCCAGACCCGCGATGGTCTGGTTCACCACCGCCTGATAGATGCTGGCGGCCACGTCCTCCTTCCGGGCCCCCTGGTTTAAGAGGGGCTGGATGTCCGTCTTGGCGAAGACGCCGCAGCGGGAGGCGATGGGGTAGAGCCGCTGGCTCTGTAGGCTCAGCTCGTCCATCTCGTCCGGCGTCACGTTTAAGAGCGTGGCCATCTGGTCGATAAAGGCGCCGGTGCCCCCGGCGCAGCTGCCGTTCATCCGCTCGTCCAGGCCGCCCTTGAAGAAGATGATCTTGGCGTCCTCGCCCCCCAGCTCGATGACCACGTCCGTGTCCGGCGCGGTGTGCTTGACGGTCTCCGCCGTGGCGAAGACCTCCTGCACGAAGGGGATGCCCGCCGCATTGGCGATGCCCAGGCCCGCCGAGCCGCTGAGGGCGCACTGAAAGCGCCGGTCCCCGATCAGGGGCCGGACCTCCTCCAGCAGCTCCAGCAGCTTCTCCCGGACCTGGGAGAAGTGCCGTTGGTAGCGCTCATGCACCACCTGGCCGCCGTCTACCACCACGAGCTTGGCGGTGGTAGAGCCCACGTCTATGCCCAGGCAGAGCGTTTTTTTCTCTGTTGTCTCTATGCTCATGTATCTTGCGCTTCCCTGTATGCTATGTTCTTTAGCGTATTATAAAGCATTATATCACGCAAAATGTTTCTATTCTGTCAAATTTTTATGTCCAATGGACCGCGTCAGATGAACACCTTCTGGACCAGCAGCATGTAGCAGACGGTGCTGGTCAGGATGGTCAGCAGCATGCTGTGCTTCCACTTGTGAAGGCCCGCCGCCAGCAGCACGGAGATCAGCTCCGGCAGCCCGTGGCCGGGAGAGGAGAGGGAGGTGTTCCGCAGGCAGTAGACCACCAGCATGCCCATGATGGAGTAGGGCAGCACCCGGCCCAGATACAGCACCAGCGGGGGCGTATTTTTGGAGAAGGCCAGGAAGGGCAGAAAACGCAGGGCCTGGGTGACCGCCGCCATGACCAGCACGATCAGCAGGGTATGGACCGTCGTACTCATGCGGCCTCCCTCCCCTCCAGCCGCCGCCGCGAAAGCAGCAGCACGGCGGTGATGCTCAGCATGGCGGGGATGAGGAAGCTGTCCGCTCCGAAGAGCAGCAGGCACAGCAGGGAGAGCCCTAAGCCGAACAGAGCGGGCCGGTGCTCCTTGGTCTGCTCCCACTGCTCGACGAGGACGCTGACGAACAGGGCCGTCATGGCAAAATCGATCCCGGTAGAGTCAAAAGGCAGGATGCTGCCCAGCAGCGCGCCAAGGAGGCTGCCGCAGAGCCAGTAAAGCTGGTCCAGAAAGCTCACCAGCAGGATATAGCCCTTCCGGTCGATGTCCTCCGGCAGTGCGGGAGCCTTGCAGACCAGGGAATAGGTCTCGTCGCTGAGGGCGTAGGCGGCGTACCACTTGCTCTTGCCCAGGGGCCGGTAGCTGTCCACCATGGAGATGCCGTAGAACAGATGCCGGGCGTTGACCAGCAGGGCCATCAGGGCCGCGGAGAGCAGGGAGGCCCCGCTGGCCATCAGCTCCACGCCCACGAACTGGGAGGACCCGGCGTAGATGGCCACGCACATCAGCAGCGCCCACCAGGGAGAGAAGCCCTTGGCGCTGAGCAGGACGCCGTAGCCGATGCCGATGACCACGTAGCCCGCCATCACCGGCAGGCTGTCCTGAAAGGCCCGGCGAAAAGTCTTCTTGTTCATGATCCTTCTCTCTTTCCGTTTATAGAAGCGTAAAATTAAGTATAACGGTTTTCGCCGGCCTTTTCAAGTAGGGGGAGTATTTGAAAACAAGCGGAAAAAGACTTGCATTTCGCCCGGGGCTGTGTTATACTCCAATTTGCGCCTTGTAACTATGCCCTGCGGCACAATCAAGGCAGCCATCGACGAGGAGAACGGAACATGAAAGCAGGAATCCATCCCAATTACCAGCAGACCACCATTCGCTGTGCCTGCGGCGCCGTGATCGAGACCGGCTCCACTAAGCAGAACATCACCGTTGAGATCTGCTCCAAGTGCCACCCCTTCTACACCGGCAAGCAGAAGCTGGTCGATACCAGCGGCCGTGTGGACAAGTTCAACAGGAAGTACGGCATCAAGTAATCGGGCATCTTTTGATAGGCCTGATGAAGGCAAAAGCCCTGACTCGTTTTATTGAGTCAGGGCTTTTGCTATAGTCAAATGAACACGTATTCCTTCAGACGCCGCAAGGCCTCCTCCAGGCGGGACCTGGGCAGGGCCAGGTTCATGCGGATGCTGTCGGGCCAGATGAAGTCCTCCCCGTTCTGCCAGAGGACCCCCACCTCCACGCCCCGGAGCAGGAGCTGCCGGATGGGGACCCGGTGCTCCCGGCACCAGACGCCGCAGTCCAGGAACAGCATATAGGTACCCTGAGAGCGCATCACCTGCACGCCGGGGAAATTAGCCTGGATAAAGGCGCAGGCCAGGGCCAGGTTCTCGTCCACCGCCCGGCACATCTGCTCGCACCAGTCCTCCCCGGCGGCGCTGTAGGCGCCGATCAGACCGTGCATGGACAGCACGTTGCAGCTGTTGTAGTGGCTGAGGCGGCCCTGCCGCTGGATCCGGTCCCGCAGATAGGGGTCATAAATGATGTGGTAGGAGCCGATGAGCCCGGCCAGACTGAAGGTCTTGCTGGGGGCGTAGAACGCGGCGGTGCGGCTGCGGGCGTCAGAGGAGACGGACTGGGTGGGGATGTGCTTGTGCCCGGGCATGATGATGTCCGACCAGATCTCGTCTGAGATCACGACGCAGCTGTTGCGGGCATAGACCTCCATGGCCTTCTCAATCTCCCAGCGCTCCCAGACCCGGCCGGTTGGGTTGTGGGGAGAGCAGAAGATGGCCAGGTGGATCTTCTCCTGACTCAGCTTCCGGTCCATGTCCTCGTAGTCCATGCGCCAGACGCCGTCCGCGTCCCGCACCAGAGGGCTGTGGACCACGGGCCGCCCCAGGTCCTCCAGGGTGTGGGTAAAGCCCACGTAGGTGGGCGAGTGGAGCAGGATCTTCTCCCCCTGGCAGCTCAGGGCCTGCACCGCGGAGCTGACGCCGCCCAGCACGCCGTTTTCGTAGCCGATGTGCTCCGCCGCCAGGCCCTCCACGCCGTTGCGCCGCCGCTGCCAGGAGAGGATGCTCTGCATGTACTCCTCTGTCAGCGGGAAATAGCCCAGGTTGGGGAAGTCCAGCCGCCGCCGGATCGCCTCCAGCACCGGCGGGGCGGTGGGGTAGCTCATGTCGGCGATCCACATGGGGATGCGGTCAAAGCCCTCCTTCACGGCGGCCCCCTCAAAGGGGAGGACGTTTGCGGCCAGGCTGTCCCGGCCGCTCCGGTCCAGGACGGTGGTAAAATCGTACTGCATGGAAAGTCTCCTTTGTTGCATATATGAACATTATAAAACAGACAGCGCGGACTTGCAAGCGGGGGAGAATTTTTTGCCTTTCGGGCCGCTTTCGCCCTTCTTCTCATAGAAACTGGGGTATGCTCATCTTATCAAATCACACAGGAGGCTTGCCATGCAAAGTCTGAAGACGCGCCCCAGTCTGCGGCGGGGCGGTATCCTATATCTGCGCCTGGACGAGCTGGCCCCCAACCCGGTGCAGCCCCGGCGGAGCTTTGAGCCGGCGGAGCTGGAGGAGCTCAGCGCCAGCATCAAAAATTACGGCATCCTCAACCCGCTGACCGTCCGTCTGCGGGCCGGGAAGTACGAGCTGGTGGCCGGGGAGAGGCGGCTGAGGGCGGCCAGGATGGCCGGGCTGAGGGAGGTGCCCTGCATTTTGCTGGATGTGAACATGGAGGATGCGGGGCTCATCGCCCTGATAGAAAATTTGCAGCGGAAGGACCTGGACTTCATCGAGGAGGCCCAGGGCCTGAGCCGGCTGATCCGGATGTTCGGCATGAGCCAGGAGGAGGCCGCCCGGCGCATCGGCAAATCCCAGTCCGCCGTGGCCAACAAGCTGCGGCTGCTGAAGCTGCCCCAGGACGTGCTGGACGCCCTGCGGGACAACGGCCTGACCGAGCGGCACGGCCGGGCCCTGCTGCGCCTGCCGGAGGACGAACAGCGCCGGGAGGCTTTGCAGTACATCGTAGACAACGGCCTGACCGTGGCCGCGACCGACGCCTACATAGAGGCCCTTCTCTCCGCCCCGGAGGAGGCCGCCCCGGCGGCGGAGGAGAAGGTCCGGCCCCCGAAGCGCACCTTCGTGCTCAAGGACGTGCGGGTCTTCCTCAACACCCTGTCCCGGAGCCTGGACCTGATGAAGCAGGGGGGCATCGACGCGGGCTTTCGCCGGGAAGAGACGGAGGACTCCCTGATCCTGACCATCTCCATCCCGAAAAACCGGGCCGGGGAATAGGACAGGCGGAAGAGCGCGTATACTGTCACACGGGGGTGGTCTGTGTGATCCAGTATTTTTCCGAGCTCCGCTGCAAGGAGGTCATCGACGTGCACTCGGGCTTTCGCCTGGGCTATGTGTGCGACGCGGAGTTTGACGACGCCGAGGGCCGGCTCATCTCCCTGGTGACGCCGGGCCGGGCGAAGCTCTTCGGTCTGCTTGGCCGGGAGGACGACTATGTGATCCCCTGGGGCTGCATCGCCCGCATCGGCGGGGACATCATCTTAGTGGACGCCAAGGGGGACTATCAGCGGCGGAAAAGGCGCCGGCACGGTTTTATTTGAGGCGCCTTAAGGACTTGCGGCTTTTGCTTCTTTGTCATATAATGATTATCATTATAAGAAACTAAAAGGAGCGATGGGCCATACAGAACACAGAGACAAAACGGGAACGGGCGGTGCTGGCCGGGCTGGCCGCCGCCAGCATGGACCCCCGGGAGCGCTCCACGGAGGTGTCCATGGAGGAGCTGGCCGCCCTGGTGGAGACCGCCGGGGGCCAGGCCGTGGCCATGCTCATCCAGAGCCGGTCTGCCCCGGACCCCCGCAGCTTCATCGGCGACGGCAAGGTCCGGGAGCTGAAGGAGCTCATCGCCATGAACGACTGCGACCTGGCCGTCTTTGACAACGAGCTCTCCCCCTCCCAGATGCGGGTGCTGGGGGAGGAGCTGGGCGTCCGGGTGCTGGACCGCTCCGGCCTGATTCTGGACATCTTTGCCCAGCGGGCCCGGACCCGGGAGGGTCAGCTCCAGGTGGAGCTGGCCCAGTACAAGTACCTCCTGCCCCGGCTGACGGGCATGTGGACCCACCTGGTCCGGCAGACCGCCTCCGGCGGCTCCTCGCCCATCGGCACCCGTGGCCCCGGCGAGACCCAGCTGGAGACGGACCGGCGGCACATCCGCCGGAAGATCCAGAAGCTGGAGGAGGAGCTGGCCGCCGTGCGGAAGGTGCGGGGCACCCAGCGCCGCCGCCGGGAGAAGAACGCTATGCCTCTGGCCGCCCTGGTGGGCTACACCAACGCGGGCAAATCCACCCTCTTAAACTGCCTGACCGGCGCGGACATCCCCGCCAACGACCGGCTCTTCGACACCCTGGACACCACCACCCGGCGCTTCCGCCTGGACGAGACCCAGGAGATCCTGCTGTCGGACACGGTGGGCTTTATCCGAAAGCTCCCCACCCATCTGGTGGAGGCCTTCAAGGCCACCCTGGAGGAGCTGCGCTACGCGGACGTGCTGCTGCACGTCATCGACATCTCCAACCCCGAGTGGGAGGAGCAGGCCCGGGTGGTGGACGAGCTGATCGCCCAGCTGGGGGCCCAGACTACCCCCTGCCTGCGGGTGTACAACAAGTGCGACGCCTATGTGGGCATCCTGCCCCACGGGGAGGACGTGGTCTGCATCTCCGCCAAGAGCGGCGAAGGGGCGGACCTGCTGGTGAACAAGCTCTCGTCCATGCTGGACCGGGGCAAGCGCCACGTCCGCCTGCGCATCCCCTATGGGGAGGCCGGCTTGGTGGACGCCCTGAACCGGGAGGGGGCGGTGCTGAGCCTGGAGTACGGCGAGGAGAACATCCGGGCGGAGGCCATCGTGCCGCCGGAGCTCTTCGGCCGGGTGAAGGCCTACATCCCCGGCTACCGGGAGCCCAGGGAGGACTGGGAGGAATGAAGGGCTATTTTATCCCGGCCGGCCCCGGCGAGGCGGAATTTACCGAGAAGCGCTCCCGCTTTTTGGGCCATGTGCGCCCGGCGGCAAGCGAGGAGGAGGCCCGGGCCTTCATCGACCGGATGAAAAAACAGTATTACGACGCCCGGCACAACTGCTGGTGCTACCGGCTCAAGGACGGCCCCGAGCGCTACTCTGACGACGGGGAGCCCCAGGGCAGCGCGGGCCTGCCCATGCTGGAGGTCCTCCGCAAGGCGGAGGTCAGCAACGCGGTCTGCGTGGTGACCCGCTATTTCGGCGGCGTGCTGCTGGGCACCGGGGGCCTGCTCCGGGCCTATACCAAGAGCGCCGGGGACGCCCTCCGGGCGGCCGGACTGGCCCAGGTCCGGCCCTGGGTCCAAGCGGAGCTGAGCTGCCCCTACGGCCTCTTTGAGCGGCTGCGGCAGGAGATCGCCGCCGCGGGGGGCGCCGTGGAGGACCTGGACTACGCCGCCGATGTGACGATCCGGGCCCTGGTCCCGGAGGAGAGCCTGGAGGGGCTGGCCCGGCGGGTGACGGAGCTGTCCGGCGGCGGTGTCGCCCTCCGGCCTTTGGGTCAGGTTTTCAAGGCCGCGGCGGTATAAAATGTAAAAAACAAAAATTTTTCCCGCGCCATCTCCCGGCGCGGGAAAAATTTTTTACATTTTCGAAAGAAAAAACAGAGGGAAAGTCAAATCCGCGTCGTATAAAGAGTATGAGAACTTCTGAAGAAGGGAGTGATGGTCCGTGAGCTGCCCGCGGGAAGAGAGAGAGGAGCTGGAGCGCCTGATGGTCGGGCCCTGGGGGGTCCTGGCGGAGAATTCCGCCGGGCGGCTGGTCCCGGAGGAGCCCTGCCGCATCCGCACCTGCTTTCAGAGGGATATCGACCGGATCACCCACTCCAAGTCCTTCCGGCGCTTAAAGCACAAGACCCAGGTCTTTTTGCAGCCGGAGGGGGACCACTACCGCACCCGCCTGACCCACACCCTGGAGGTCAGCCGCCTGTCCCGGACGGTGGCCCGGGCCCTGCGGCTCAACGAGGACCTGGCGGAGGCCATCGCCCTGGGCCACGATCTGGGGCACACCCCCTTCGGCCACGCGGGGGAGCGGGCCCTGAACAAGATCTACCCCGGCGGCTTCAAGCACTATGAGCAGAGCCTGCGGGTGGTGGACGTGCTGGAGCGGGACGGGCAGGGGCTGAACCTGTGCCAGGAGACCCGCATGGGCATCCTGCACCACACCCACGGCGTCCCGGAGGACACGCCCGAGGCAGTGACCGTCCGCCTCTGCGACCGGATCGCCTACGTGAATCACGACCTGGACGACGCCATCCGGGCCGGCATCCTCACCGATGAGGAGGTCCCCGGCCTGATCCGGAGCGGCTGCGGGGAGCGCAACAGTGAGCGGATCAACGCTATCCTGACGGACCTGATCGAGAACAGCAGCGAGGGCCGGCTCCGGATGTCGGACCGGATGCAGAAGGTCTTTGATTACTTCCACGCCTTCATGTACTCCGATGTGTACACGAATCCCGTGGCCAAGCGGGAGGAGGGCAAGGTGGAGGGCATCCTGGCCGGGCTCTATGACTACTATACGAAGAATCCGGACAAGCTGCCGCCGGAGCTGGTCCTCATCGCGGAGCGGGAGGGCGTAGGCCGGGCCGCCTGCGACTATATCTCCGGCATGACCGACGGCTACGCCATGGAGAAATACGGGGAGATCTTCATCCCCTTTGCCTGGACGGTGAAATAACCTTTGCCCGGATAAAAAGGGGGTGAGCGGGCATGGCCTTTCCTGAAAATTTCATCACGGAGCTGGTGGAGCGCAGCGACATCACCGAGGTGGTCTCCGGCTATGTGCGCCTGAGCAAGAAGAGCGGCTCCAACCTCTTCGGGCTCTGCCCCTTCCACAGCGAGAAGACCCCCTCCTTCTCCGTCTCGCCGGACAAGCAGATCTACCACTGCTTTGGCTGCGGCAAGGGCGGCGGCGTCATCAGCTTCATCATGGAGATCGAGAACCTGAGCTTCCCGGAGGCGGTGGAGTTTCTGGCCCGGCGGGCCAACATGCCCCTGCCGGAACAGACCGACAGCGCCGAGAGCCGCAAGCGGGAGCGGATGCTGGCCCTGAACAAAGAGGCGGCCCGCTTCTTCCGGGAGCAGCTGGTCTCCCCCGGCGGGGAGCCGGGGCGGGAGTATCTGGCCCGGCGGCGTATCGGGAACAAGGCCGCCACCAACTTCGGCCTGGGCTTCGCCCCGGCCAGCTGGGACAGCCTGGAGACGGCCATGCGGGAGAAGGGCTTTTCAGACTTTGAGCTGCTGGACGCGGGCCTGGTCCGCCGGGGCAAGAACGGCGGCTTTTACGACACCTTCCGCAACCGCCTCATGTTCCCCGTCATCGACGTGCGGGGCAACGTGATCGGCTTTTCGGGCCGAATCTTGGGGGACGATGAGCCCAAATACATGAACAGCCCCGAAACCCTTGTATTCAACAAGAGCCGCAATCTTTTCGCCATGAATTTGGCTAAAAAATCAAAAAGCGGATATTTGATCCTCGCAGAGGGCAATATAGACGTAGTGTCCCTCCATCAGGCGGGCTTCGACTCGGCGGTGGCCTCCCTGGGCACCTCCCTGACGCCGGAGCAGGCCCGGCTCATCTCCCGCTACACCAACCAGGTGGTCATCGCCTACGACAACGACGGGGCGGGCCTCAAAGCCTCCCAGCGGGCCATCGGCATCCTGGAGAAGCTGGACCTGCGGGTGAAGGTCCTGCGCATGAGCGGGGCCAAGGACCCGGACGAGTTCATCCAGAACAAGGGGCCGGAGGCCTTCCGCAAGCTCCTGGAGGACGCGGAGAACCAGATCGACTACCGGCTGAAGACCGTGACGGACAAGTACGACCTGTCGGTGGACGAGCAGAAGGTGGACTTTCTGAAGGAGGCTACCGAGCTGGTGGCCCGGCTCCCCGGCGCGGTGGAGCGGCAGGTCTACGCTATGCGGGTGGCCGCCCTGGCCCAGGTGAAGGAGGAGCCGGTCCTGGACGAGGTGGAGCGCCGGCGCAAGCGGATGCTCAACAGCGCCCGGCAGGCGATGGAGCGGGAGCAGAGCCGCCCGGAGCGGCAGCTCCAGCCGGCGGACCGGGAGCTGCGCTATACGGACCCGGGCTCCGCAGCGGCGGAGGAGGGCCTGGTGCGGCTGCTGTATCTGGACCCGGCCCTGGGCAAAACAGAGGGCCTGCCGCCGCCGGAGGACTTTTCCTCCCCGGCCCTGGGCCGTATATACGGCGCCATCCGAGGAAAAATAGACCGAGGGGAGGCGGTCAGCACCGCCACCCTCACCGAGCAGCTGAGCCTGAGCGAGATGTCGCTGCTGGTGGAGCTGCTGCAAAAACCGGAGCTTTTGTCCCGTGGAGAAAAGACCCTGCGGGAGTACATAGACAAAATGCGGGAACAAAAGGAGCTTGCCTCCGGCCGGCAGGACCTGCGGGCCCTGGCCAACAAGCTCAGAGAAAGAAAGGGGTATGAAGGATAACATGACAGACGAGATGCGCTTCGAGGAGCTGGAAAGCTTGGCCGATAAGCTGCTGGAGGAGGCCTCCACGCCGGATATCACCGATCAGGCCGAGACGGAGCTGCCAAAGCCAAAACGCAAGAGCAAGAAGAAGGAGCCAGATCCAAAGGAGGCCGCCAAGACGCCGGAAGAGCGGCTCAACGAGCTGCTGGAGAAGGGCAAAAAGGCGGGCCGCATCAGCGCCAAGGAGCTGGAGTGCCTGGAGGAGATGAATCTGGACCCAGAGGCCATAAGCAAGTTCTATGACACCCTGGAAGCCAACGGCGTGATGTATATAGACGCGGAGAGCGAGGACCTGATCCCGCCCATCGACGACCTGGTCCCCGAGGGGGAGGATCTGGAGGGCATCGAGGAGATCACCGAGGAGGAGATCAACGACACCGACTCCCTCATCGACAGCTTTTCCACCGACGACCCGGTGCGCATGTATCTCAAGGAGATCGGCAAGGTGCCTCTGCTGAACCCGGATGAGGAGATCGCCCTGGCTATGCGTATGGCCGAGGGGGACGAGGAGGCCAAGCACCGCATGACCGAGGCCAACCTCCGCCTGGTGGTCTCCATCGCCAAGCGCTATGTGGGACGGGGCATGCTGTTTCTGGACCTGATCCAGGAGGGCAACCTGGGCCTGATCAAGGCCGTGGAGAAGTTTGACTACACCAAGGGCTACAAGTTCTCCACCTACGCCACCTGGTGGATCCGCCAGGCCATCACCCGGGCCATCGCCGACCAGGCCCGCACCATCCGCATCCCCGTGCATATGGTGGAGACCATCAACAAGACCATCCGGGTCTCCCGGCAGCTCCTGCAGGAGCTGGGGCACGACCCCTCCGCCGAGGAGATCGCCGAGGAGATGGACATGCCGGTGGAGAAGGTGCGGGACATTTTGAAGATCGCCCAGGAGCCCGTCAGCCTGGAGACCCCCATCGGCGAGGAGGAGGACTCCCATCTGGGGGACTTCATCCCCGACGAGGATGTGTCGGAGCCCTCGGAGGCGGCCAGCTTCTCCCTGCTGCGGGAGCAGCTGGAGGAGGTGCTGGACACCCTGGCCCCCCGGGAGAAGAAGGTGCTGGAGCTGCGCTTCGGCATCGTGGACGGCCGGACCCGCACCCTGGAAGAGGTAGGCAAGGAGTTCAACGTGACCCGGGAGCGCATCCGGCAGATCGAGGCCAAGGCCCTGCGGAAGCTCCGCCACCCCAGCCGCTCCAAGAAGCTGAGAGACTTTTTGAGCTGATAAAAAATACAGAGAAAAGGCCCCGGCGGATTGTTCCGCCGGGGCTTTGATCTTTCAGGGCCGTTTCTCTTTCAGGGAAACAAAGGGGTCGGCGCCGTGACCGCAGAGGCTGGTGAAGTTCAGGCTGCAATCCACATGGTCGGCCATGGCCTGGCGGGCCAGGGTGGGCAGGCGCATGCGGATTGCGGAGACCACGGCGGTGTGGTTGTATTTCACGCTGGGCATCCAGGGGTTGGACTCGCTGCCCTTCTGGCCCACGAACTCCAGAATAGAGGACTGGTACATCACCAGCTTTGGCAGGATCTGCTCATAGCTGCGCACCACGTAGGGGTTGCCGCAGGAGTCCACCAGCATCCGGTGGAAGGGCATGTCCGTGTCCTTCATGCCCCGGATATCCTTCCGGATCACGCTGTCCTGGAAGGCGTCCGCCAGCAGGCTCAGCTCCCGCACCACGCTGTCGTCCGCGTTGCGGGCGCAGAGGAAGGCGGCCTCGCTCTCTATGGCGCTGCGCACCTGGTAGAGGGAGATCATGTCGGTCAGGCTCAGGTCCATCACGAAGCTGCCCACCTGGCCGGGCCGGGTCACCACGAAGCCGATCTCCGCCAGGCCCGCGATGGCCTCGGCCACCGGCGTCCGGGAGATCCCCAGAGAGGCGGCCAGCTGGTTCACGTTCAGCTTGGTACCGGGGGACAGGCGCAGGTTCACGATCTCGTCGTACAGCAGCTTCATGACCAGGTCCTTGAGCTTGGCGTCGGGAGAGGCGTTCATGATCTGTTTCAGCTGATATTTATCCATAAAAACTCCTCAGGGTCGGCCGGCCGCAAGGGGCCGGGTCACAATTCGGGCTGCTTTCCTCTCAGCTCCGCCAGAGTTGCCGCGGCGGCGAAGCGCTTGGGGACGCGGGACACATAGCGGCTGCCGGCGATAAAATAGCGGCAGAGCCAGTCCCGTGATTTTTCGGCGTAGTCGATATTCACCCGGGGAGAGACGGCGATCCGCTCCGGCGGCAGCTCCTGATAGGCCTCGATGTACAGAGGCGGCGCGCAGAGGTCCAGGCCGTACTGGGCCTTGCCGATCCCCAGGGCCTGGCAGAGCTTCCCCGGGCCGGAGCACAAAAGCCCGGCCGGGTCTTTGCCCCGGCGCCTGCGCATCAGCTCCAGGCCCCGCACCGGCTCCAGCGCCCGGACCAGCACCACCTCCGGCTTCCCCGCCGGGGCGGCCACGGCGTTAAAGCACCAGTGCATCCCGTAGATACCGAAGACGTAGGCGTAGCCCCCCGGGCCGTACTGGACGCGGGTCCGCTCGGTCAGGCGGCCGCCGTAGGAATGGGCCCCGTCGTCCTCCGGGCCGGAGTAGGCCTCCGTCTCCACGATCATGCCGGCGGCGACGCCCTCGGGCGTCTCGTGGACCAGGAGCTTGCCCAGCAGGGCGGGAGCCAGCTCCTCCGCCGGGCGGAGAAAGAATTCCCTGGGCAGCATCCGCCTCAGCCCCGCATGACCTCTTCCGCGTGGCGGCGGATGGCGTCAAAGCTCTCCTGGCTCACGTCGTGCTCGATCTTGCAGGCGTCTTCCAGCGCGGTCTTCTCGTCTACGCCCAGCCGGATCAGAAAGGCGGACAGCAGCTTGTGCCGCTCATAGATCCGCTCCGCGATCTCCTGCCCCGCGTCCGTCAGAGTGATGAGCCCGTCCGGGTCCATCAGGATGTAGCCGTTTTCCCGCAGGCGCTTGGTGGCATAGCTGACGCTGGGCTTGGTGACGCCCAGCTGCTCGGCCACGTCCACGGAACGGACGTACCCGTGCTTCTCCTTCAGCATCAACATAGCCTCCAGATAATCCTCCGAAGCCTTCTGGATCTTCAAAGCAGACACGCTCCTTTCCGGGCGCACATGAGCGCACAAATCAACAGATGATAATAGATTAACATCTTTTGGATGAAAATTCAAGAGCTTTTCCAGGAAAACCCTTCCATTTCTTTGATTATAAAGCAAAAAACCCGCCGAAGCGGGTTTTTTGCTTACACGATTGATGAAGTCTTGTGGAATCTGTTACAAAGCGGCTAATAGGATCAAATTTGTTTTTGAGGCAGCTTTGCCGCCTCAAAAACTCCCTGAAGGGGCTGTTAAAAAAGAGCCGATGACGGCTCAGGATTTCACAGCCCCGAATTTTTGTGTGGAAAACTGGCGGGAT
>CANQTO010000016.1 GCA_947626785.1 uncultured Oscillospiraceae bacterium | reverse complement strand
GCTTTGGACTATAATACTTCTTGGTGTATTTTGTTGTCACAATCAAAATTATACCAAAAAAGGAGAGAGTTACCAAGTACTTCCTTGGCAACTCTCTTCTTTTTCTCAGGAACTTTTTTCACAGCCCCTTTTTTCATGCGTCCAATTATCTACTTCTTCCCGGCCAGCAAGCAGATCAGGAAGGCCACAAGGTCCACCGCCACGATGCTGGCCCCGGTGGGCGTCTCCAGAAAGTAGGAGCCGGTGACGCCGATGAGAAAGCAGCCCACCGACAGCCCCGCCGCGCAGCAGACCACTCCCTTGAAGCTGCGGCACAGGCGCATGGCGGAGAGGGCGGGAAAGATGATGAGGCTGGAGATCAGCAGGGCCCCCATCATCCGCATGCCCAGCACCACGGTCACCGCCGTCAGCACGGCAAGCAGGGTGTCATAGGCCCCGGTCCGCACGCCGGTTGCCCGGCTGAAGCTCTCGTCAAAGGTGACGGCGAAGAGCCGGGGGTAGAAGGCGATGAAGAGCAGAAGCACGGCGGCGGAGAGCAGCAGGCTCAGCACCGCGTCCGCCCGGCTCAGGGACAGGATACTGCCGAACATGTAGCTGGAGACCTCGGTATTCATCCCCGTGGTCAGTGAGACGCTCAATACGCCGATGGCAAGTGCGCTGCTGGACACCAGGGCGATGGCCGCGTCCCCGTTGATCTTTCGGTTCTGGCTCAGCCGCAGCAGCAGCACCGCCGCCAGGGCCACTACCGGCACCGTCACGGCCAGGGGGGCCAGGTGGAAGGCGGAGGCGATAGCCAGAGCGCCGAAGCCCACATGGCTCAGCCCGTCGCCGATCATGGAGTAGCGCTTGAGCACCAGCGATACGCCCAGAAGGGCGGCGCAGAGGCTCACCAGTACGCCCACGATCAGGGCCTTTCGCATAAAGGCGTAGGAGAGCATATGCAGCAGCGCCGTCATATCCGATCCCTCCCCAAAAAGCGCCGGGCCAGGCTGCTCTCCCGATAGGCGGCGGAAGTGCCGAAGAAGAGCTGGCGGCGGCCCAGATGCAGGATGTGCGTTGCGTAGCGGACAGCCTCGTGCAGGTCGTGGGAGACCATGATGACCGTGATATCGTCGCAGAGGTTGATGAGCTTGATGAGGTTGTACATCTCCCCGGTGGCGATGGGGTCCAGCCCGGTCACCGGCTCGTCCAGCAGCAGGAGCTTTTTGGTGGCGCAGAGGGCCCGGGCCAGGAGCACCCGCTGCTGCTGGCCGCCGGAGAGGGCCTGATAGCTCTTGTCCCGCAGGTCCTCTATGCCCAGGCGCTCCAGGTTGCTCTCCGCCCGCTCCCGCTCGGCGGGGCCGTAGCGCAGGCGGCGGCCCAGGGAGTTGAGGCAGCCGGAGAGGACCACCTCGTAGACGCTGGCGGGGAAATCCCGCTGGACCATCGTCTGCTGGGGCAGATAGCCGATCTCCGTGCTCTTCAGGCCGTCCCCGTAGAGGATTTGGCCGCTCTCCGGCTTTTTCAGGCCCAGCAGGCCCTTGACCAGAGTGGATTTGCCGGAGCCGTTCTCCCCCACGATGCAGAGGTAATCCCCCGCGTTCAGGGAGAAATCCACTCCCTCCAGCACGCTCACGCCCTCATAGGCAAAGCTCGCGTCTTTACATTCGATCAGCGCCATGGCCCCAAAGCCACCTCCAGGCTCTTCAGATCATTTCGCATCAGCTCCAGATAGCTGACGCCCGCCTCCAGCTCCTCCGCGCTCACGTTGTGGCAGGAGTGGAACAGGAGCTTTTGGCAGCCCGTGTCCTCGCAGATCACGTCCGCCATCTTCTGGTTGGAAAACTCGATGGTGAACACCGCCGGGATCTGCTCCTGGCGGACCTTGTCGATGAGAAAGGCCACGGTCTTGGCCGAGGGCTCCGCGTCGTCGGCGCAGCCGGGAAAGGCGGCGTAATAGCGCAGGCCGTACTCCTCGGTAAAGTAACGCACGGGAAAGCGGTCGGCAAAGATCACCGTGTCCCGCTGGCCGTTTTTGACCACCTCCCGGAAGGCGGCGTCCAGTTCCCAGAGCTGCTCTTCATAGGCGGCCAGGTTTGCCCGGTAGCTCTCTTCCCCCTCCGGGTCCAGCTCGCAGAGCTTTTCGCAGAGGGCCCGGCAGATCAGGACCGCGTTGACCGGGGAGGTCCAGACGTGCTCGTCATACTCGGGGCCCTCGTCCCCCTCCGGTCCCTCATAGACCTCCTGCATCCCCTCCACCGTCTCCTCCTCCAGAGCCTGGACACAGGAGAGCATGGAGAGGACGGGCACCTGCTCCCGGTCCTCTAAGATCTGGTCCAGCCAGGCCTCGGACTCGCCCCCGTTGCAGACTAGCAGGGCGCAGCCCTCGATCCGGGCCATATCCCGGGGCGTGGGCTCAAAGCTGTGGCTCTCGGAGCCGGGCGGGACCAGCAGCGTCACCCGGGCCCGGCCTCCGGCGATCTGCCGGGCAAAGTCATAAGCTGGGAAAACGGTAGCCACCAGTTCCGGGACATCCCCGCTCTCTTCTGCCGGAGCCGCCGCGGCGCAGCCGGCCAGGAGCAGGCAGAGCAGGAACAGCGCCGCCAGGGCGCGGATCATACGCATAGAAAGCCTTCCTTTCAGTTCTGTCTTATGATAATAACCCAAAGAGGCATTTTGGTCAAGTTGTGGTTTCATTTTAGCCAAGTTAGGGTTTTCAAAAGCCTGTGGAAATGTTATAATATCGTATTATTGAAATTTTAGAAACGGCGGTGTTTTTCATGACGATCTGCGTATACGGCGCCTCCAGCGATAAGCTGGACCGGTCTTACCTGGCGGCGGCCTATGAACTGGGCAGCCTCATAGCACTCAGAGGGGACAAGCTGGTCTTCGGCGGCGGGAACAGCGGGATTATGGGCGCCTGCGCCCGGGGCGCGGCGGACGCGGCCGGAGAGGTGCTGGGTATCGCCCCCCGTTTCTTTGATGAGCCGGGCATCCTCTTTGACCGCTGCACGGACTTTCTCTTCACCGAGACGATGCGCGAGCGCAAGCAGGCCATGGAGGAGACGGCGGAGGCCTTCATCGCTCTGCCGGGGGGCATCGGTACCTTTGAGGAGTTTTTTGAGATCCTGACCCTCAAGCAGCTGGGCCGGCATGCCAAACCCATAGCGGTGCTCAATACGATGCACTACTATGAGCCTATGGACGCCATGCTCCGGGCCGCGGCCGACGGCGGCTTCATGAGCGAGAGCTGCTTTCAGCTCTTTGATCTCTGCCGTACCCCGGCGGAGGCCCTGGAGGCTGTCCACAGCGCTCCGGCCGTCAGCGGCAGCGCCCGGCGGCTCATCGACTATATCACATGAAATTTGACATAGAATTCGCGGGAATTCTCTCAAAAGCCGACAAAGTTCTTGAAAAACAGGCGGAAATCTGATAAGATAAGTCATTCATAGAAAAAGCATCCAGAAGCTGGAATTTGTATGGCCTATGAACAGGAAAAAATGGAAAATTCCATATGCCCGCCCGGAGTACCCGGAGGAGCTGCGGCAGGCCGGCTACGGCCCGCTGCTCTCCGCCGTGTTGGCCCTGCGGGGCGTCCGCAGCGCCGGGGAGGCCCAGGCCATGCTCCACGGCGGCCCGGAGACGCTCCATGACCCCCTGCTCATGGCCGATATGGGCAAGGCCCGGGACCGGCTGCTGGAGGCCATCAGAACCGGGGAGACGGTGGCCGTCTTCGGAGATTACGACGTGGACGGCATCACCGCCACCTGTCTGCTGACGGAATATCTCCGCTCCAAAGGCCTGCGCTGCCACCCCTACATACCCGACCGCAGCGGCGAGGGCTACGGCCTGAACAAGGGCGCTCTCAAGAGCCTGCGGGAGAAGGGAGTCAGCCTGGTGGTGACCGTGGACTGCGGCATCACCGCCGTGGAGGAGGCCCTCTACGCCCGGGAGCTGGGCCTGGACCTGGTCATCACGGACCACCACGAGTGCGGCAAGGCGCTGCCGGAGGCCGTGGCCGTGGTGGACTGCTGCCGGGAGGACGACCGCTATCCCAACAAGGACCTGGCCGGCGTGGGTGTCGCCCTGAAGCTGGTCTGCGCCTGCGAGGGCGATCAGCTGGCCGTCCTGGACAAATTCGCGGACCTGGCCGCCATCGGCACGGTGGCGGACGTGATGCCCCTGGTGGATGAGAACCGTTATCTGGTGCGCCGGGGGCTGGAGATGATGAGCAGGCCCACCCGGCCCGGCCTGGCCGCCATGTTCCGGGAGACCTCGGTCAACCCGGAAAAGCTCACCGCCTCCACCCTGAGTTTCAGTCTGGCCCCCCGGCTCAACGCCGCGGGCCGCCTGGGCAGCCCGGACATCGCCGCCCGGCTGCTGTTGAGCCGGGACGAGACGGAGGCCGGCGAGCTGGCCGCCCGTCTGTGTGCCCTCAACCGGCAGCGGCAGGAGATCGAATTGGATATCTGGCGTCAGGCCCAGGCCCTGATCCCCGAGCAGGGGCCGGAGGGGCCCATCGTCCTGGCCAGCGAGGGCTGGCACCAGGGGGTCATCGGCATCGCCGCCTCCCGGCTGACGGAGCAGTATTCCCTGCCCGCCGTGATGATCTGCCTGAGCGAGGGGCTGGGCAAGGGCTCTTGCCGCAGCTGCGGGGAGTTCAACCTGTACGAGGCCCTCTCCGCCTGCGCCGAGCATCTGCTGGGCTTCGGCGGGCACGCCCTGGCCGCCGGTCTGAGCATCCGGGCCGATAAGGTGGAGGATTTCAGCCGGGCTTTGGCCGCCTATTACAAGGAGAACAAGCCCAAGGAGCCCCCCTGCCTCAGCGGGGACCTGCTGGTGGGCGATGCATCGCTGCTGACCCTGGAGGAGGTCCGCTCCCTGGACCTTTTGGAGCCCTACGGCAGCGCGAACCCCAGGCCCGTGCTGTTTCTCAGCGGCGTGGAGCTGGACGCCGCCACCGCGGTAGGCAACGGACGGCATTTGCGCCTGCGGGTCCGCCTGGGGCGAGACTGTCTGGAGGGGATCTTCTTCTCCCACACCGCCTCAGAGCTGGGCATCCGGCCCGGAGACCGGATCGACCTTGCCTTCACGCCCCAGGTCAACGAGTTTCGCGGCCGTGAGTCCGTGCAGCTGCTGGTCTCCGCCGCCCGGCCCCACGACGGGACCGCGCTGTGCAGGCAGATCCTGGCGGGGGACGAGAGCGTCCTCTGGGCCGCCGGCTGCTGCCCGGAGCGGGCGGATTTTGTCCGGATCTGGCGGGGCCTGGACCAAGACTTTGCCGTGGCCGGGGACGCGGAGGGCGTGATCGCCCAGTGTCCGCCTGGCATGGATCCGGAGCGCTTCTGCATCTGCCTGCTGGCCTTCTGGCAGGCGGGGCTCCTGCAAGGCCCCGGCGAAGGGGTCTACGGCGCTAAGCCCGCCGTTATCGAGGGAAAGGCCGATCTGGAGGCCACCCCCGTTATGCGCAGTCTGCGCGCCCTATAGCCGGCGCGCATAGAATAGCAGGACGGCTTTAAAAGGAATTTTTTCAAAGCGGAGGCATGATATGGCAGAGTCCGAGCTTGAGAAAAAGGAGATCTTTGACCCCGACGCGCAGTTTGACCAGCTGCTGGAGAAGATCCGCTCCGGCGGGCACGGCATGGATCTGGGGCGCATCCGGGCGGCCTATGAGATGGCAAAGACGGCCCACGCGGGCCAGAAGCGCATGGACGGGACCCCCTATGTGACCCACTGCATCGCCGCGGCGGATATCAGCGTGGACATGGGGCTGGACGAGGAGTCCATCATCGCCGCGCTCCTGCACGACGTGATCGAGGACACCAGCCTGACCCACGAGGACATCGCCCGCCAGTTCGGCACGGCGGTGGCGGACATCGTGGAGGGCGTCACCAAGCTGACCCGGGTCCAGTACACCAGCAAGGAAGACGAGCAGATGGAGAACCTGCGCAAGATGCTCATGGCCATGGCCAAGGACATCCGGGTCATCCTCATCAAGATCGCCGACCGGCTGCACAACATGCGCACCATGAACTACCAGACCGCCGAGAAGCAGCGGGCCAAGAGCCTGGAGACCATGGAGATCTACGCCCCCATCGCCCACCGCTTGGGCATGCAGCGGGCCAAATGGGAGCTGGAGGACCTGTCTCTCCAGTACCTGGATCCCGCCGGCTACCGGGAGATCACCCGGACGTTGGAGGAGAAAATGCCGGTCCTGGAGGCCTTCATGTCCAGCATGAAGGAGAAGATTCAGAAGCGCATGGACGAAAACGGCATCAACGCCACCGTCACCTGCCGCATCAAACACGTATACAGCATCTACCGGAAGATGTACGCCCAGAAGCTGGACATCACCGGCATCTTCGACCTCTGCGCCTTCCGGGTCATCGTGGACACCATCCCCGACTGCTACAACGTGCTGGGCATCATCCACGACATGTTCAAGCCTGTCCCCGGCCGGTTCAAGGACTATATCTCCACCCCCAAGCCCAACATGTACCAGAGCGTACACACCACGGTCATCGGCTCCGAGGGCATCCCCTTTGAGGTGCAGATCCGCACCTGGGATATGCACCACACCGCCGAGTACGGCATCGCCGCCCACTGGAAATACAAGATGCGGGACGGGGGCCAGGCCCTGCGCAGCGGGGACGAGGATAAATTTGCCTGGGTCCGCCGCCTGCTGGAGAGCCAGCAGGAGTCCGACGCCCAGGACTTTTTCCACAACCTGAAGATCGACATGTTCGCCGACGAGGTCTTCGTCTTCTCCCCCAAGGGGGACGTGATCAATCTGCCCGCCGGCGCCACGCCCATCGACTTTGCCTACAGCATCCACTCGGACGTGGGCAACCACATGGTGGGAGCCAAGGTCAACGGCCGCATCGTCACCTATGACTACGTGCTCCAGAACGGGGACATCGTGGAGATCCGCACCTCCCGCTCCGCCCCCGGCCCCAGCCGGGACTGGCTGAACGTGGCCAAGAGCGGCTCCGCCCGGACCAAGATCAAGCAGTGGTACAAGAAGGAACGCCGTGAGGAGAACATCATTCGGGGCCGGTCCATGCTGGAGGACGAGCTGAAGCACAACGGCCTGACCCTGGACGAGGCCATGGCGGAGGAGATCGTCGCTCCCCTGCTCAAGCGCCTGTCCTACGGCTGTGTGGACGATCTGCTGGCCGCCATCGGCTACGGCGGCGTCACCGTCACCCGGGTGGCCAACCGCCTGCGGGACGAGGTCCGCAGCGCCAACGCGGAAAAGCGCTCCGTGCTGGACAAGGTCTCCGAGGCCGCCGAGCGGCGGGAGAATCAGGCCAGCAAGAAGGAGAAGGAGGGCAAAGCCGTCCACGGCATTTTGGTGGCCGGGCTGGACAACTGTCTGGTGAAGTTCTCCCGCTGCTGCACCCCCGTGCCGGGGGACGACATCATCGGCTTCATCACCCGGGGCCAGGGGGTCTCTATCCACCGGCGGGACTGCTCCAACTACCTCCAGCGCCTGCGGGACCCGGAGAACGAGGGCCGCTGGATCCATGTCTCCTGGGCCAAGGAGATCACCGACAGCTATGTCACCACCCTGACCATCACCTCCAAGGACCGCCCGGCGCTGATCATGGACATCGCCACCGTGCTCAACGCCCTCAACGCCAAGGTGCGCAACCTATCCTCCCGGCAGACCGGCGCGGGCCTGGCCCTGACGGTGGTCACCCTGGAGGTCAAGAACGCGGGGGAACTGAAATACATCATGAGCCGCCTGTCCGGCGTGGCCGGGGTCAGCAGCGTGCTCAGGAACGGGAGCTGAAACATGAGAGCAGTCGTTACGCGGGTCAAATCCGCCTCCGTCTCCATCGGCGGAGAAGTGAAAAGCAGCATCGGCAAGGGTTTTCTGGTGCTGCTGGGCGTCCACCAGGACGACGGGGAGGCCGAGGCCCTGAAAATAGCCGACAAGATCTGCGGCCTGCGGATCTTCGAGGACGAGAACGGCAAAATGAACGTCAATCCGGCGGACGCGGGAGCGGAGCTGCTGATCATCAGCCAGTTCACCCTCTTTGCAGACTGCCGCTCCAGGCGGCCCGGCTTCTCCAAGGCCGCCCGGCCCGAGACAGCCATCCCCCTCTATGAGAAGGTCATTGAGGAGTGCCGCAGCCGGGGCTTTAAAACCGGCACCGGCGAGTTCGGCGCGGAGATGCTGGTGGCCTCCGAGAACGACGGGCCCGTCACCATACTTTTGGATACAAAGGAGCTGTGAGCTATGCTGATAAAGACCCTGCTTGTAGGCCAATTCGAGACCAACTGCTACATCGTCACCGATGAGCAGAGCCTGGACTGCGCCGTCATCGACCCCGGCGACGAGAGCAACACCATTCTGGACTATCTGGAGTCCAACCGGCTCAAGTGCCGGGTCATCCTGCTGACCCACGGGCACTTTGACCACATCGGCGCGGTGCTGCCTGTGTCAGAGGAGACCGGCGCCCCGGTCTATGTACACGAGAAAGACGACGCCAAGAACAGCCTGGACAACCGCTTTGCCTTCCATCTGCCGGAAAACGGCGTGTACTACAAGGAGGGGGACGTGGTGCAGGTGGGCTCCCTGCGCTTTGAGGTCGTGGAGACCCCGGGGCACACCCCCGGCAGCGTCACGCTCCGCTGCGGGGACGCCCTCTTCACCGGAGATACGCTCTTTAAAGGCAGCTGCGGCCGGACGGACCTGCCCGGCGGGGACATGATCGCCGAGCTGGACTCTCTGAAGAAGCTCTGCGCCCTGCCCGGGGACTACGAGGTCTACCCCGGCCACATGGACGCCAGCACTTTGGAGCGGGAGCGGATGTTCAACTACTACTGCCGCGCCGCCATGGAGCGGTAAGAGCAGAGGGAGACCAATTTCTCCATAAAAATGGGGCTGTAGCGAAACGGCAAGTTTCACTACAGCCCCTGTGTTACATTTAATCCTTGTACTCGAACATCAGGTCGTAGATGCTCACTGTGTCCCCGTCCTTGACGCCCATCTCCTCCATGCGCCGGTACACGCCGGAGTCCCGGAGCACCCGGTCGAAGAACATGCGGCTCTCGTAGTCGGAGAAATTCACCGTGGCCACCAGACGCTGGAGCCAGGGTCCCTCCACGGTCCACAGATCGTCAAAGTGCTCGATGCGCAGCTCCTCCGAGGTGTCGATCTCCGGCTGGGGCGGCACATAGTCCGCCTCTATGGCGGGGAGCAGCGGCAGCACCGCCAGCTGCCGGGCGCACTCCTGCACCAGCTCCCGGGTGCCCAGATGGGCCGCGGCGCTGATCTCCAGTAAGGGGCAGCCCAGCTCCTCCGCCCGGGCCCGGAGCCGGTTCAGATTCTCCCGGTCCTCCCCCAGCAGATCGCACTTGTTGGCGGCGACGATTTGAGGCCTGCCCGCCAGCTCCGGATCGTAGCGGCGCAGCTCCTCGTTGATGGCCTCCAGATCCGCCACCGGGTCCCGGCCCTCGCTGCCGGAGGCGTCCACCAGATGCACCAGCAACCGGCAGCGGTCCACATGCCGCAGGAAATCGTGCCCCAGGCCGGCCCCCTCGGAGGCGCCCTCGATGATGCCGGGGATATCCGCCATCACGAAGGAGGAGCCCTCGTCCACATAGACCACGCCCAGATTGGGGAACAGGGTGGTAAGTGGTAGTTTGCGATCTTAGGGTGGGCCTTGCTCAGCACCGACAGGAGCGTGGACTTGCCCACGTTGGGAAAGCCCACCAGGCCCACATCGGCCAGCAGCTTCAGCTCTAAAGTGATGTCGTGGCTCTCTCCGGGCAGGCCGGGCTTGGCAAAGCGGGGGACCTGCCGGGTGGGGGTGGCAAAGTGCATATTGCCCCAGCCGCCCCGGCCGCCCTTGGCGGCGATCCAGTCCTCTCCGGTGGACATATCGTACATGACGGCCCCGGTCTGGGTGTCCCGGATAACGGTACCCCGGGGGACCTTGATGATGAGCGACTCCCCGTCCTTGCCATAGCAGCGTTTGCCCTGGCCGTTGGCCCCGTTTCCGGCCACATATTTACGTTTATAGCGGAAATCCATCAGGGTGGACATATTGTCGTCCACCCGAAAGACGATGTTCCCGCCCCGGCCGCCGTCGCCCCCGTCAGGGCCGCCGGCAGCGATATATTTCTCCCGGTGGAAGGCCACCGCCCCGTCGCCGCCCTTTCCGGCGTGGATACTGATGCGCGCTTTATCTACAAATGACGACGCCATAATTCCCTCCGATCCAAATAAAACAGCCGGACATAGCTCCTATGTCCGGCTGAATAAGTGCCTTGCTCTTACTGAGCGATCTCCTCATAAACGGAGACCTTCTTGCGGTCCTTGCCGTAGCGCTCGAACTTCACGGTGCCGTCCACAAGGGCGAACAGCGTATCGTCGCTGCCCTTGCCCACGTTGGTACCCGGGTGGATCTTGGTTCCGCGCTGCCTGACAAGGATGTTGCCCGCCAGGACATACTGGCCGTCGGATCTCTTGGCTCCCAGCCGCTTAGACTCGCTGTCGCGGCCGTTCTTGGTAGAGCCCATGCCTTTTTTATGTGCCATTCAGGTTACACCTCCATTAGTCAAAATCAGTTGCGGAAACTCAGGCGTTGATGGTCTCGATCTGGACCTTGGTATAAGGCTGCCTATGGCCCTGGGTCCGGCGATAGCCCTTTTTGGGCTTCATCTTGTAGACGCGGACCTTGGCGCTCTTGCCGTTCTTCACCACGTTGGCGGTGACGGAAGCGCCCTCGATGACGGGCTTGCCGAAATTGACCTTGTCCTCGTCGATGACAGCCAGGACCTGGTCGAACTTGACGGACTCGCCGGCGGCCACATCCAGCTTCTCAACGAAGATCACATCACCCTCGGCCACGCGGTACTGCTTGCCGCCAGTCACGATGATCGCATGCTTCATGCTCATTTCCTCCCTCTTTACAGGACTCGCTCTTGGGGCGGAGGCACGCTCACTTAAGGCCCCTTCAATGCGGCTTTAGTAGAATAGCATCTTTTTGCCCGCTTGTCAAGGATCTTCCCGGGATTTTTCCGATTTTTCCGGAGTTTTTAACCAACTGCCTCGATGCTGTCGTCCACCAGGGCGGGCCCGCCGTCCTCGCCGTGGCTGAGCAGCACCCGGTGCTCCTGGCCGCCGGAGCTGTAGCGGATCATCAGCTCGGGCATCCCGTCGGGCAGCACCGCCTGGAGCTGGACAGCGCAGCCGCTCATGTGGCTGGCGTTCCAGAGGTAGGAGGTCTGATAGAAGCTGTCCGTGTAGTAGACGCCGGTGATAGCCACATCGTAGACCGTGCCCTCCACGGTCAGGCACAGGTCCTCTCCCCCCTCTTTACCGTCGGTGACAAGGTCGACGATCTCCACCGTGCCGTCCTCTACTTCATCCATGGAAGCGACGGTGAAGCGGCCCTGGCCGGGCTTCTCCTCCGGCAGCCACTTGGCGTCCAGCAGGCCCTCCAGCTCTCCGTAAGGGATCTCAAAGCGGACAGGCCCGGCGGCGTAGCTGCTCAGCTCCTCCTGGTCGGAGAAGATCACGATCCCCTCCTCGCTCAGATACCAGGAGCCGTCCCGCAGCAGGGAGCTGAAGAGCTCCTCATGGCTCTTCCCCTCCGTGATGCCCGCGTCCAGCTGAGCGGCCAGCGCCGTGTCCTCCTCCGTTCTCTTGACCATAGCGGCGGTCAGGGCTTCAGAGAGAGCGCCGTAGTCGCCGCTCAGGTCCTCCAGATGCAGCAGGGCGCCGGTTTGGGTATCGAATACATAGCCCCGGCGGCCGCTGTTGGGATGGGCGCCGCCGGTATAGCTGTAGTCGTCATATACCAGGCTCAGCACAGCCCCGTCGGACCGGGCCACAGCGGCCGTGCGGGAGGCGACGAAGGTCAAATCCACGTCCTCCCCGGTGCTCATGGCGTAGCCGTAATTGTCCTGGGCCAGCTCCAGCATCATGTTGTAGCCCATGGCCGTCCCTGCCCCGTAGTCGTTGCCGGTGTAGTAGGTCTCGTCCAGCATGGCCAGATAGTCGTTGATGGCCTGGGCGGCCTCGTCCCCGCCCTGGATGCTCACATGGGGGGACACGTAAGAGAAGCTGAGGATCAGCTCTTCCCCGTTCTGGGGGTCATATTCCTCATAGCGCTGGGTGGTGTCCGTCTTCACCGTCACCCGGTTTTCCAGCTCCAGCGCCTCATAGTTCTCCGAAACTGGCTCTCCCGATACCGGCGTTGTCTCCGGCTCTGCCTCAGCGTCCTGGGGCTCTTCAGCCGCTTCCGCCGCAGGGGCTGGCTCCTCCGTCGGCTCCGGCAGAGGCGGCAGCTCCACATTTTTCAGGTTCTCGATGATCTGCTGGCTCTCCTGGCAGGCGCAGAGGGAGAAGGCCAGAACCAGGGCCAACAGGCAAGCAAACAGTCTCTTCATATGCAAAACCATCCTTTCACCGCTTTTGACGGGAAAATCGCTAAAATGTTTCCTCCGGGGGGATCTCCCGGGCCAGGGCCCGGTTGGTGTAGCGCCCGTCCTCCGTCACTTCCCGGAGGATCCGGATCTCCGGCGGAAACACCACCGGCTGCCCCTCCCCGGTCAGCTCGATCTCCATCAGGGCCTGCCGGGTCCAGAAGGGAAAGAGGTCGATCTCAAACAGCTGCCCCTCATGCTCCAGCAGCCAGCGCTGCTTCTCGATGGTCCGCCGTTCCGGGTCCGCCGTCTGGAGAAGGGCCTTATACTCCTCCGGGCCGATCTCCCTCTCCTCCTCAATGCGCCGGATATCGCTGACGCGGGTCTTGACCGTGTGGGTATACACCGTCTTTCCCCCGGCGCTGCGGGCCCGCACTCGGGCGCTGACGCCTTTGGCGGGGCTTATCAGATAGGTCTGGCGGATCTCCGAGCCGGTGGCATGAGTCCGCAGCCAGTCAAGGCTTGGAAACCGGATGAGAAATCTCCGCTCGATCTCAAAATGTCCTTCCATTCTCTCTCCCCCTTTGGGATGTTACTATTATACACGACGCCGTCAAGCGGTTCATTGTCTTTTTATGAACAACGAGGAGACGGTTTCCGCTGTTGAAAAAAGGCTGAAAAGCTGCTTGCTTTTCAGCCCTGCTGACTTTACGCTGTTTCTCCCTTTCGCGCCGCGAAGTAGGCCCTGGCCGTCTCCGCGTCCTGGCGGATCTGGGCGAAGAGCTCCTCATTGGAGCTGAATTTCCGCTCATCCCGGATAAAATGGTAGAACTCCAGCCGGGCCTGCCGGCCGTAGAGGTTGCCGGAATAGTCCAGCAGGTGGCTCTCCACATTGATCCGGTCCCCGTCGCTGACAGTGGGCCGGACGCCCACATTGGTGACGGCTATATAGCTCTCCCCGTTTTCCAAAAAGACCTTGGCAGCGTAGACCCCGTGCCGGGGCACCAGCACCCCCTCGGGAAAGCGCATGTTGATGGTGGGCGTGCCCATCCGTGTGCCCAGGTGGTAACCGGAGTGGACCGTGTCGGCCAGGGTATGGGGGTGGCCCAGATAGCGGTTGGCCTCCTCCATCTCCCCCTTCAAAATGAGCTCCCGAATATAGGTGGAGCTGACCACCCGCCCGTCCAGCATCACGGGGGGGATCACGTCGCAGCCCAGGCCCTTCTCCAGGCAGTAGGCCCGGATCTTTTCCGCCGTGCCCGCGCCCTTGTAGCCGCAGCAGAAGTCATGCCCGATGACGATCCAGCAGATATTCAGCTCTTCGGTGATGGAGTCGATAAACTCCTGCCAGGGCATGCGCATCACATGCTTACTGAAGTGCATGAACACCACGTTGTCGATACCATAGCAGCGGCGGATCAGCTCTTCCCGGCCGATAGCGCTGTTGATCAGCGGCACCTCGCCGCCGAAGACCAGGTTGTCCGGGTGCACGTCAAAGCTCAGCACCGAGGGCGCGGCGTCCAGCTCCTTTGCCCGCAGCTTGGCCCGCTCCAGCAGGGCCCCGTGGCCGATATGCACCCCGTCGAAAAAGCCCAGGGTGATGACTCTTTTTATCTCTGTCATAAAACACTAAACCTCGAAAAAGCTTTTGATCACGCGGACGCTGCCGCGCTCGCCCTGTCCCAGGGCCAGAAAGTCCCCGCTAGGGCTATAGACGCGGCAAAGCCCCCCGGCCGCGCCGGGGGCCTGGATCGGACAGCCGTTTCGGATCTGCCTCTCGCCCTTCGCGTCCGTCGTCAAAGCCGGAAAGTTCGCAAAGAGGCTGTCCACCGGCAGGAGAAGGGCCTCCGCCTCTCCCCTGTCCGCCGCGGCTATGACCTGCTCCAGGGTATAGGCCCGGTCCAGGGAAAAGTCCCCCGCCGCCGTCCGGCGCAGGGAGCTCATGCAGCCGCCGCAGCCCAGGAAGGCGCCGATATCGTGGCAGAGGGTGCGTACATAGGTGCCCTTGGAGCAGTGGATATCCAGCAGAAAGTCCTCCCCCTCCCGGCCGCAGAGGCGCAGCTCATGGACCGCGATCCTCCGTGGCTTTCGCTCCACGCTGCCGCCCCGCCGGGCGATCTCATAGAGTTTCTGCCCCTTGATCTTGATGGCCGAGTACATGGGCGGGATCTGCTCCTGTTCCCCCTGAAAGGCGGCCAGAGCTGCCTCCAGCTGTTCCTCCGTGACGGTCACAGGGCGCTCCTCCAACACCCGCCCCGTGATATCCTGGGTGTCGGTGCTCAGGCCCAGGCGCAGGCCCGCCCGGTAGCGCTTGTCCTGGCTTTCGGCAAACTCCGCGGCCCGGGTGGCCCGGCCCACAAAGACGACCAGCAGCCCGGTAGCCAGAGGGTCCAGGGTCCCCGCGTGGCCGACGCGCCGCTCGTGGAGAACGCCCCGGAGCTTGGCCACCACGTCGCTGCTGGTCCAGCCGCTGGGTTTATCGATCAGCAAAATGCCGTTCATGCCATGATCTCGTCAATGACAGCCAGCAGCATAGCCTTCGCCTTGGCGGGCGGGGCCGGGATGGTGCAGCCGGCGGCCATGGCGTGCCCGCCGCCGCCGAAGACGGCGCAGATCTCGCTGCTGCTCACCTCCGGCATGGAGCGGACAGAGACCCGGCTCTCCCCGTTTTCCAGTTCCCGGATGGTCACGCTCACCAGATTTCCCCGGAGCCTGCCCGCCAGGCCCGCCAGATCGTCCATGTCGTCCTCTGTGGCCCCGGCATTCCGGAGCATGTCCCGGGTGATGGTGGCCACCACCACCTGATCGTCCCGGTGGAAGCTGAGGGAGGAATAGATGGCCCCCTCCAGCCGGAGCCGGGCGGCGGAGACCTTTCGGAAGAAGTCCGTGTTGATCTTGCCGCAGTCCGCGCCGTAGCGGAGCAGCTCCGCCGCGGCGGAGTGGGTCCGGGCGTCGGTATTCAGATATTGGAAGCAGCCAGTGTCGGTGGACACGGCGATGTACAGCAGCGTAGCCTCCTCCGGCGTGGGGGCTTTGGCCAGGGCCTTCACCAGCTCCAGGACGATCTCCCCGCAGGAGGAGCGGTCGTCCCGGATCAGTTCTGCCGGGGCGTAGTGGGAGTTGATCTGGTGGTGGTCGATACACAGGTCCACCGGCTGGGCGAAGCCCTGGGGGAACAGGTTCTCAGAGGCCACATCCACCCCCACATAGTAGTCAAACATCTCCTCGCTGCCCGCCGGCGCGAAGAAGGGCTCCACATATGGCCGCAGCAGCGCGGTCGTCTGGGGGTTTGCGTAGAGATAGGCGATCTTCCCCCGGCGGCGCAGGGCGCTGCACAGAGCGGCGGCGCTGCCCATGGTGTCCCCGTCCGGGTTCTTGTGGGTGATGAGCAAGATCGCCTCGTGCTCCATCAGGAGCTTGGCGCAGTCGGTATATTTCATCAAAGCCATATCAGTTTTCCTCGTCCGGGCGGATGTCCAGGTCCTGGATCATCTTGCTGATGTGGGCGCCGTACTCGATGCTGTGGTCGATCTCGAACACCAGCTCCGGCGTATAGCGCAGGGGCAGAGCGCTGCCCAGCTCCCGCCGCAGCCAGCCGGAGGCGGAACGGAGCCCCTTTTTGAATTCCTTCTCGTCACGCATCCCCAGGACGGAGAGCCAGACCTTGGCGTAGCGCAGATCGCCGGTGGTCTCCACCCGGGTGACGCTGATCATCCCCTGCTGGACGCGGGGGTCCTTGATATTCCGCAGCAGCTCCGAGAGCACCCGCTGGATATCGTCGTTGGTCCTGGCCAGTTTATTGGATGGCATAGTTTATCCTCCGTACGGTGGCAAAGGGCGCCCTTTGACTGAGCGCCCATTTGTTCTTTGCTTTTTGCTTCTTAAGCTTCGATCTGCTCCATGACGAAGCACTCGATCACGTCGCCGATCTTGATGTCGTTGAATTTCTCCACCTGCATGCCGCACTCGTAGCCGCTGGCCACCTCCCGGACATCGTCCTTGAAGCGGCGCAGAGAGGCGAGATTGCCCTCGTGGACCACGATGTTGTCCCGCAGGACGCGGACCTGGCAGCCTCGCTGGATCTTGCCGTCGGTGCAGTAGCAGCCGCAGACGGTGCCCACCTTGGAGACTTTGTAGGTCTCCCGGACTTCGGCGTGGCCGATGACGGCCTCCTTGAACTTGGGCGCCAGCATGCCCTTCATAGCGGCCTCGATCTCATTGATGCAGTCGTAAATGACCCGGTACATCCGGATATCGACCTTATTGCGGGAGGCGTTGTTCTGGGCGGCGGCGTCGGGGCGCACATTGAAGCCCACGATGATGGCGCCGGAGGTGGCGGCCAGCATCACGTCGGACTCGTTGATCGCACCCACCGCGCTGTGGATGACCTTCACGCGCACCTCGTCGTTGGAGATCTTCTCCAGGGAGCTCTTCACCGCCTCGGCAGAGCCCATAACGTCGGCCTTGACGATGATGTTCAGGGTCTTCATCTCGCCGGCCTGGATCTGGTTGAACAGATCCTCCAGGCTGACCTTCTTCACAGCGCCGGCGTTATTGCTGGTCATCCGGATCCGCCGTTCCTCGGCAAGCTCTCTGGCCATGCGCTCATCCGCAACGGCGTTGAACACGTCGCCAGCGCTGGGCACCTGGTCCAGGCCGGAGATCTCCACCGGGGTGGAGGGGCCCGCCGCGGTGACCCGCTGGCCCTTGTCGTTGATCATGGTGCGCACATGGCCCACAGCAGTGCCGGCGATGATGATATCGCCCAGCTTCAGGGTGCCGTTCTGGACCAGGACGGTCATGATGGGGCCCCGGCCCTTATCCAGCCGCGCCTCGATGACCGTGCCCTTGGCGGCCCGGTTGGGATTGGCCTTCAGCTCCTGGACCTCAGCCAGCAGCACCAGGTTCTCCAACAAGGTCTCGATCCCCATACCGGTCTTGGCGGAGATGGGGCAGATAATGGTGTCGCCGCCCCACTCCTCGCTGACCAGGTCGTACTCGGTCAGCTGCTGCTTGATCCGGTCCGGGTTCGCGCCCGGCACATCCATCTTGTTTATCGCCACCACCACCGGGATACCGGCGGCCTTGGCGTGGTTGATGCTCTCAATGGTCTGGGGCATGATGCCGTCGTCCGCCGCCACTACCAGGATGGCGATATCCGTCACCATGGCGCCCCGGGCGCGCATGGAGGTGAAAGCCTCGTGGCCCGGGGTGTCCAGGAAGGTGACCGGGCTGCCGTTGACCTCCACAGTGTAGGCGCCGATATGCTGGGTGATGCCGCCGGCCTCGCCGGAGACCACGTTCGCGTGGCGGATGTAGTCCAGCAGAGAGGTCTTGCCGTGGTCCACGTGGCCCATGACCACCACGACGGGGGCCCGGGGCTTGAGGTCCTCTTCCTTGTCCACGCTGTCGTCGATCAGCCGCTCCTCAACGGTGACGATGACTTCCTTCTCCACCTTGCAGCCCAGCTCCATCGCCACCAGGGCCGCGGTATCATAGTCGATGATCTCCGAGACGGAGGCAAAGACCCCCAGCTTGAAGAGCTGCTTGATGACCTCGGAGGCGGACTTCTTCATCCGGGAGGCCAGATCGCCCACGCTGATCTCATTGGGGATCTGGACCTTCAGCTGCTGCTTCTTGGCGATCTCCAGCTGGAGCCGGTTCATCTTGTCCCGCTCCTCCTGGCGGCGCTTGGCGGAAGCCGCCTGGGTGTTGGGCCGCTGCCGGGACTTGCTGTTGATCTTCTCCTTATTGCCCCGGCGCATGTTGCTGTTGTTGGCCTTGTTGGCCGCCATATCCTCAAAGCGCTCGTTGTACTTCTCGATATTGACCGCCGGGCCGCCGCGGGTATCCACCACCCGCTTCTCCGCCACCTGGCGGGGCACGTGGGGCTTATCCTTCTTCTGGGCCCTGGCCTGCTCGGCCTGGGCGGGTCCTCCGTTCTGAGGCCGCTCCGGCTGCCGCTGGGGCTGCTGGCCCCGGCTGCCCTGCTGCTGCCCGGGCTGACCGGGCCGCTGCTGGTTCTGGGCGGGCTTCTTATCCTGCGCGGGCGCGGGAGCCGGCGCGGGGGCGGGCTTAGGCTTGACCTTAAAGACCTCCTCCAGGCTCTCCACCTGATTGTGCTGGGTCATATATTCGAAAATAACGTCCAGCTCATGATTACTCAGAACCTGCATATGGTTCTTCGGAGTGGCCACATAGTCCGTGAGTATCTGGGAGATCACCTTCGACGTCACGTTAAAGTCTTTGGCCACCTCGTGGATCCTGTATTTCATCATGCTCATACGTTATTCCTCCTTTTACCGATCCTCTTGTTTCTCTCATGCGCCGCGGCCTCTTCCCTTCGGCGGCGGCTGCGGCTGTCCAGCCGCTCCGCCTCCCGGGCGGCCTCGCCGTAGCGCTCCGGGTCGAGCCCGCGGAGCAGCTTCATCAGAGCCGCGGCAAAGCCGCTGTCCAGCAGGGCCACCATGGAGCAGCCCGGCAGGCCCAGGCTGGCGGAGAGCTCCTCCTTTGTAAAGGGGAGCGTGACAACTTGCAGCCCCTTCCCCGCGGCAAAGCCCTCCGCCCGCTTCCGGGCGTTGTCCGACGCGTCGGCAGCCAGCAGCAGGAGCTTTGCCTTGCCGCTGCGGGCAGCCGCGCCGGTATTGGTCTCCCCTACGGCGATGGCGTTGGCCCGGCGCATGAGGCCCAGGAGATGCAGGGCCTTTTCCCTCATTCTCCGGCCTCCATTTCCCTCTTAAGTTTATCGTATACCTCCTGCGGGATCTGGGCGGAGAAGGCCCTCTCCAGGGCCCGGGCCTTGACGGCGCGGGCCAGGCAGGCGGGGTCGTGGCAGATATAGGCCCCCCGGCCGTTGGCCTTCCCCTTGAAATCCAGGTCGATCTCCCCCTCCGGAGAGCGCACCACCCGGATCAGCTCCCGCTTTGGCTTCATCTCGCGGCAGCCAAGGCACTGGCGCATGGGTATTTTCTTTTGCACAGGCCGCCGCCTCCTTTCGGATGATCAGGCCTCGGACTCGGGCTTGATGTCGATCTTATAGCCGGTGAGCTTGGCGGCCAGGCGGGCGTTCTGGCCCTCCTTGCCGATGGCCAGGGACAGCTGCGCGTCGGGCACGACCACCCGGCAGCTCTTGCCGTCCTCCAGCATGGTCACGCTGACCACCTCAGAGGGGGACAGCGCCGCCGCGATATACTCTTCCGGGATCTCGCTGTATTTGATGATGTCGATCTTCTCGCCGCCCAGCTCGTTGACGATGCTGGCCACGCGGCCGCCCCGGGGGCCCACGCAGGCGCCGATGGGGTCCACATCCGCGTCCGCGGACCAGACGGCCATCTTGGTACGGCTGCCCGCCTCCCGGGCGATAGACTTGATCTCCACCGTGCCGTCATAGATCTCCGGCACCTCCAGCTCGAAGAGCCGCTTCACCAGGCCGGGATGGGTCCGGCTGATGAGGACCTGGGGCCCGCGGGTGGAATTGCGGACCTCCACCACGTAGACCTTGATCCGGTCGCCCTCCTGGAAGGTCTCGGTCTTGATGCGCTCGTTGGGGGCCAGCATGGCCTCGGTAAACTCGCTGTTGGAGGAGATGCGGATAGAGACGCTGCCATTCCTGGGCTCCACATGGGACACCACGCCCGTCAGGATCTCATGCTCCTTGGACGTAAACTCCTCATAGATGATGCCGCGCTCGGCCTCTCGGATGCCCTGGATGATGACCTGCTTGGCGGACTGGGCGGCGATACGGCCAAACTTCTTGGTCTCCACGGGGATCGCCACGGTCTCCCCCAGCTTCGCCCGGCGGCTGATCTTCTTGGCGGCCTCCAGGTTGATCTCATGGGAGGGGTCGGCCACCTCGTCCACCACCAGCTTGTTGACGACCATCTCGATACGCTTTTTGTCCTCGTCCAGGAAGATCTCCACATTGTCCTCGCACTCGGGATTGTCCCGGCGGAAGGCGGCCAGCATGGCCTGGCGGATCTTGTCGTACATATAGGAACGGGGGATCCCCTTCTCCTTTTCGATATCCTCGACGGCTTCAAAAAATTCTGCGTTCATATTTTTTCTCCATTCTGTTCAACTTGGCTATATTCGAAATATTATATCATATTATATCGTGATATGGAGCCGGACCTGGGCCACCTGGCTCTTGGCAAAGCGCTCCGTCTTCCCGCCGGCGGAGAGGATGACGGTCCCGTCCGCCTCATAGCCCTCCAGGGTGCCCACGACGGCCTTCCGGCCATTGACGGGCTGATAGAGCTTCACTTCCACGAAGCTTCCGATGAACTCCTCAAAATCCGAGGGCCGCTTCAGCACCCGCTCCGCTCCGGCGGAGCTCACCTCGAACACATAGCTCTCCGGGATCGGGTCGGCCTCGTCCAGCAGCGGGTCCAGGCGGCGGCTGATGCGCTCGCAGTCATCGATGGAGACGCCGCCGGCCTTGTCGATATAGAGGCGCAGGTAGCGCTCCCCCGCCTCCCGGACGAACTCCACGTCCCAGAGGCGGCAGCCCTCCTCCTCTACCACAGGCCGCGCCAACTCCGCCACCTTTTCCGCAATCTTGCTCATGTTGCCTCCTGTTTTCCGGCCGGATACCGGGGCCTTTGTCTCGTAAAAAAGAGTGGGTACCGACCCACTCTCACTAAAATCTAAACCTACCTTTGAAATAATAACACCATATCGTGTATATTGCAAGCTTTTTTTCTGGGCAGGGCAATATATTTTGAAACTTCTCCAAAGAAACCGGCCGGGAGAACTTCTCCCGGCCGGTCAGGCTTAATATTCAAAGTTCGGGTCGTAATGGGCGTAGAACTCCTCGTAGCACAGGCCGTTCTCCATGATGAAATGGGCCGCCTCCGCGCCCACATAGCGGTAGTGCCAGGGCTCGTCCCAGCCGGTCAGCAGGAGCTTGCGGGTGGGATAACGCTTGATAAAGCCGTAATCGGCGCAGATGGAGTCCAGATAGGTAAAGAAGTCCTGGTTCATGTTGCTGTAGACCAGTTTGTCATAGGGCTTGTCCATCAGGTCCACCGCCAGACCCAGCTGGTGCTCGCTGCAGCCGGGGAAGGCCGTGATGGTCCGGGCCTCCTTGACCGCCTCCTGGTAGCGGGGGTCCATATAGTCCGTGGTCTGGTACTTGCCCATGGCGATCTGGGTGGCCTTGCCGTTAAAGAGCTGGGTCTGGAAAGAATAGCTCCGGTAAGCCCCCGCCACGTACACGTTGAAGTCCGCGTCCTTCAGGGCCTGGATCAGGTCCTCCAGATAAGGCAGCGCCGCCGCGTCAAACATCATATTGTTGGTGGTGCTGATCTTTTCCACCTCCGGCGCGAAGGCGGAGGAGAGCGCGTTATCGTCGTTCACCATGCGGTACTGGTTCATGGTGATATCGATCTTCGGCCAGATGTCCGGCGTGGGCTCCGGTGTCTCCGCGGCGTTCAGGTCCATCAGAGAGGCTTTGTCACTGCTGACAAAGGCCCCGTCCACGCCCGGAAAGATGACGTTTTCGATCCGGTCCATCCGGGAAATGACGATGGTATAGAGGACCAGACACAGCCCGGCCATGCAGATCAGCCAGAGCGTTTTCTTTCTTCGCAAGCCCCGCACCTCCTTCTGAAATCAGCTATTTTATGAGAGTATAGCACAGAAACGCCCTGAATTCAAGCCCTGTCCGCCTTTCATGGCGAAAAGGCAGGAATCAGGACGGGCCTTGGCGGAATAAGATGTTCCGGGGTGAGACTATGCTGGAGAGCGCTTTTTACCTGCTGATGAACAGCCTGCTGCTGATGCTCCGCCTTTCGCCGGGGGACTCCTTTCCCAAGCCCCTGAGCCGGCAGGAGGAGCAGGACTGTCTGGACCGCTGGGCAGCCGGTGATCTGGAGGCCCGGAACACCCTGGTGGAGCACAACCTCCGCCTGGTGGCCCACATCATCAAGAAGTACTACACCCAGGCGGAGGACGCGGACGATCTGATCTCCATCGGCACCATCGGGCTCATCAAGGGGATCAACACCTATAAGGCCAACAAGGGTGTGCGCCTGGCCACCTATGCCAGCCGCTGCATCGAAAACGAGATCCTGATGTACTTCCGCTCCCTGAAAAAGACGGCCGGGGACATGAGCCTGTCGGACGCCCTGGATGTGGACGGAGAGGGCAGCGGCCTGTCGGTCATGGACGTGATCGCCCAGGAGGACGACCTGGCCGAGCGCATCGGCAGTCAGGAGATCTGCGGCAGTATGCGCGCCTGCATCGCCTCGGCCCTCAACGAGCGGGAGGCCCGGATCGTCACCCTGCGCTACGGGCTGGACGGCGCCGTTCCAAAGACCCAGCGGGAGGTGGCGCAGCTTTGCGGCATCAGCCGCTCCTACGTGTCCCGGATCGAAAAAAAGGCCCTGGAAAAGCTCCGCAGCGCCCTGGGAGAAGAGGCCGATCCCAGATAAGCCGGCGCTTATACACGCCGCCCTTCCCCGCTTGACAGGGGGCGGGCGGCGTGCTATGCTGAATGTAATACTACGAAAAAGGAGGCACACACATGCCTGTTAAGATCGTCATTCCCGGCGTCGGCGGCGACCGCTACGTCCCCTATGAAGAGCGCCAGGGCAACGAGTCCATCGTCTATTTCACCCGCGACCTGTCGCCGGAGGGGCTCAAGAAGCTCTACCGGCGCATCAGCGCCCGGCTGACCGGCAAGGTGGCCGTCAAGCTCCACACCGGCGAGCCCAACGGCCCCAACATCATCCCCCGCCCCTGGGTCAAAGCCCTGCTGGCCGACGAGCTGCCCAACGGCACCGTGGTGGAGACCAACTCATATTACGAGGGCGACCGCTACACCACCGAGCAGCACCGGGAGACCCTGAAGATCAACGGCTGGACCGAGTTCTGCACGGTAGATATCATGGACGAGGACGGCACCGTGATGCTGCCGGTGGAGGGCGGCAAATGGTTCACCGAGATGTCCATGGGCAAGGACCTCTTGAATTACGACTCCTTCCTGGCTCTGACTCACTTCAAGGGCCACGCGAAGGGCGGCTTCGGCGGCTCCAACAAAAATATCGGCATCGGCTGCGCCGACGGGCGCATCGGCAAGGCCATGATCCACACCACTCCCGGCTCCGACGACATGTGGGATATCTCCACGGAGGAGTTCATGGAGCGAATGACGGAGTCCACCAAGGCCACCGTGGACCACTTCGGCAAGCGCATCGCCTATATCAACGTCCTGCGGAACATGTCCGTCTCCTGTGACTGCGAGGGCTGCGCCGCCATGCCTGTGGTGACGCCGAATATCGGCATGGTCGCCTCTCTGGACATTCTGGCGGCGGACCAGGCTTCCATCGATTTGGTCTACGCCCTGGACGAGCGGGACCACGCGGACCTGGTGGAGCGCATCCAGAGCCGCCATGCCCACCGGCAGCTGTCCTATATGAAGGAGCTGGACATGGGCAACGACCGCTATGTGCTCATCGACATCGACCACGACGACGTCCGCATTTGTCCGAAAGACGCGGTAAAAGACGTAGTCCCCTTCACCGAATCATAAATTTCGCGCTATCGCCTCGACACTTAGGTGCCGGGGCATTTTTATTCAACTTTTATTGCTGCTCTGCCAGATAAATCCCAGCCCGGCTCTGGACGGCTCTGGCCGCCTCCTCTGCCGTGCTGTTCCCGGCAAAGAACTTTTCGGCCTCCTCGCCGGCGATGCTCCAGATCTGCCCGTCCCGCCGGTAAAGCTTGTCCGCTCCCTCCAACTGAGAGATCAGAGCCTCCATCCCAGACTTTTTCAGGTCATAGGTCTGGGGGTCCCTTTCCCGGGCCTCCTCCAGCTCCTCTTGCAGTTCCTCTTCGATCCGGTCCCGCCGCAGGGACAGGCCGTTTACATAGAGGCTGTCCTTTTTTAGGAACGTGCGCAGAAACTGCCAGCACTCCTCCTTATGGGCGGAGGCGGCGGACATCCCCAGGCTCAGGGACGGGACGATCACATTCCCCACTTCCGGCAGACCCACAAAAGCCACGTTCCCCTCGCCGTAGGTCTCCGGAAGCCACGCGGCAGTCCAGACTGCGTCGATCTTCATCAGGCTCAGCAGGCAAGGCTCCTCTTCCCCGTCAACTTGGGTATGGACATAGCTCTCCGGCAGCTGGGCGGCCAGCTCCAAGAGGTGGATAAAATACGCCGAGTCAAAGGCACAGCTCCCGCTCTCCCAGTCTATCAGCTTGTCCGCAGAGGCAAAGACCATCTGCTGGAGCCAGCCGCCCCGGTTCTCTCTCAGGGAGAATAAAGACTGATAGTCCTCGCTCCGGGCAACAACGTCTTCCAGCCCGGCATAGGTCCAGTTTTCCGGCCCGCCCACCGCGTCTGCCGGCGCTGTGGCGGTCAAAAGCGCAAAGTCCGGCACCATTTGGTAGAGGCCGCCGCCTGCCTCCAGTGCGGACAGAGGGCCCCTGAGGAAATCGCTCCTTGACAGCTCCGGGTCGGCGTCCAGATAGGGGAACAGATCCTCCAGCAGCCCCCGACGGGTATACACGTCCGGGTCCAGCGCCGCTCCGTCGTAGTCCTCACGGAAGTTATAGAGATCCGGCGCGTTTCCGGCGGATATGTCCGCCGCCAGCCGCAGCTCGGCGCTGTCGCCAAAGGCGGAATAGTTCTGGATCTCCACCTTGCAGTTGGGATGCGCCCGGTTCCAGTCCTGCACAGCCTGCCGGATCACATCCATGTTATAGATCTCACCCACGGTGGCCAGAGACAGGGTCACGGCCTCCCCAGCGCTCTCCTCCGGGCTCAGCAGATAGGGAAAAGAGGCTTCGCTTCCGTTGTTGCCGGTATACAGGAGCTTTCCGTCCCCGGCCTCGGCGACGCCGCCGTTGCCGGCCAGACCCAGGTCGGAAAAGCTCAGGAGCTTCTGCATGGTCTCAGTGGAGAAGTTGTATCCGTACAGGGCGTTGTTGATGTTCAGATACAGCTCCCACTCCTCCCCGCCGCCGGCGATAGTGCAGGAGCTGTCCATCGTCCGGGTCTCGCCCCAGGTCCGGTCCGCCTCGTCGAGGGTGCTGATCATCTGGACGCCCTCTTTTTCCCAGGCCACATACAGCCTGCCGCTGCCGTCCCGGCCGAAGCTGGCCGCTCCGGAGACATTCAGCCTGTAGTTCAGCTCCGCCTGTTCCCCGTCCCCCAGGCTCAGGGAGTACAGGGCGCCGTTACCGAGCACATATAGGCTCTCCCCCTCCGCCGCCAGGCTGGTGACGTTCACGCCCTCGGGCAGGGTCACAGAGGAAAGCGCCTCCCCCTCGGCGCTGAAACGGAGCAGCTTCTGCCCCATGCTGTCGTAGATCAGGATCGTATCCCCCAGGGCGCAGAAGCTGTACCACTGCTGGCTCCCGTCTGTGCAGGAGGCCAGCGCCTCCGCGCCGGAGCCGTCCGGGTCCATGCGGAAGAGGGTGCAGCTCTCCAAAAAGCTGCCCAGCAAATAAGTCTTGCCCCGGATGGAAACGGTGTTTTGGTCAAACCAGAGCTTCTGTGGAAAGTCGACGGCCTCGGCCCCATAGACAGCGACGCTGGGCGCGATGGACAGCTCGTTCAGCTCCTCCGCGCTGCCGGCCCCCTCCGGAACAGGCGCAGCGGCCTTTCCGGAACAGCCGACGGCCGGCAGCAGGCAGATGGCCAGCAGAAGTAAAAGGCATCTCTTCAAAATTCTTTTCATCGGGTAACCTCCTTGCGGTTTTTTCCGCCTTTAAAAACCGCTTTTTCCGCACCGGGTTTTCCTTTTCGGGAAATGAAAAAAGAAAAAATTTTCTGAAACCAAGGGCCAAAAAATCTGTCTATAATAGCGGAAGTTTTTCGGAAAGGGGGTGATCCCGATGGAAGACGCGGAGATCGTGGAGCTCTATTGGCAGCGCTCTGAGGACGCTATCGCGGAGACGGAGGCCAAGTACGGCGCCTATTGCCGGACCATCGCCTTTCAGCTCCTGTACAGCCGGGAGGACACGGAGGAGTGCGTGGACGACACCTGGCTGGCCGCCTGGAACGCCATGCCGGACAAGCGGCCGGCCCGCCTCTCCCCCTTTCTGGGCCGCATCACCCGCAACCTGGCCCTGAACCGGCTGGACAAGCAGCACAGCCTGCGCCGGGGCGGCGGTACCCTCCCCCTCTGTCTGGAGGAACTGTCCGGCTGCATCCCCGGCGGCAGCTCACCGGAGGGAGAAGTGGAGGCCAGAGAACTGGCGGAGCGGCTGCGCCGCTTTGTCAACGAGCTGCCCAAAGCGGAGCGGCGTGTGTTTCTGGGCCGCTATTTCTATTTTCTCCCCCTGGAGGAGATCGCTGTCCGGCTGGGCTATCATCCGGGCAAAGTAAAAAGTATGCTCTACCGCAGCCGCCAAAAGCTGCTGCGCTGTCTTCAGGAGGAGGGATTCGTGTGAATGATTTACAATTCTTGAAAGCGCTGGACGCGGACGACCTGGCGCTGCTGGACGCGGCCCAGGCTCTGGGGTTGACGGAGGGACCTTCCGTCCTCCCCCTCCGGCGGAAAAAGCTGCTCCGCACGGCTCTGATCGCGGCGGTTCTGCTGTCTCTGCTGGGCGTGACCGCCTACGCGGCGGACTTTCTTGGCCTGCGGGCTATGTTCCTCCCCGGCAGCCAGGAGATGGCCTACCGCGCTGTGGACGCTCCGGATGGGGAACGGCTCCTGACGGAGGCCCCGGACGGGGGCATGCTGTCCCTGACTCAGCCCATGGCTCTGCCGGAGGACCTGGACCCGCAGACCGCCGCTAAAGTGGAAAACTCTGCCGACGCCTGGGCCGAGTGGCTCGCCTGGAAGGAAGAACACCCCTTCGAAGAGCCGGAGGTCTTCCGGCCCCCGGAGGGATCTGGCTTTTCTGAAACGACGGAAAACGCCGGCGGCAGCTATACGGTCTCCTTTTATGAGGACAGCCGCTGGGATGAGCAGACCGGCAAGCTCGTGGGGGCCGGCCTGATCGAGGAACGGACCGCCACGGCGGAGGAATACGCCGCCGATCGAAAGTATATGGAGGTCATGGGCCATCTGGGCATGGAGGGTTACGACCACAGCTACGGAGTCTGTGACGAGGCCGGAGCGGAGAAGCTGGAGGAGCTGGCCGCAAAATACGGCTTGGCTCTGCGCAGGGAGAGGACCGTTCTCTATCCGCAGACCGGAGACTCTGAGGACGGCTATTCTCTGGAAACTCTGGTGGAACTTCTCTCCGAAAAGACCTGCTCAGCCCCTCTATTCCGCCAAAACCCCAATATGATCGACCACGCCTATTACTTCCAGGAGGGGAGCTTCGGCATCAGCTACAGCGTGGTGGACGCAGCTTCTGGGGAGGAGCTGAGCTGTTACGCCTGCAACTCCCCCTATGGCACCCTGTCCAGCGGGATGGAACTGATGGAAATGGAGGGAGATCTGACTGCCTTTCAGGCCCGGACGCACACAGCGCCGGACGGCACGGAACTGACGGTCCTGTTCAGCGAAAAAACAGCCTATTTCTATGCCTGGCTGGAAGATTCCTATTTCGCCGGCAGGATCGGCGGCCTGGATGGGAGCGCTGACGTGGAAGCGGCTGTAGACGCTGTGATAGACGCCATCGTCTTTACCCATATCGGACTTTGATGGCAAAAAATGTGCCCGGAGCACAAGCTCCGGGCAAGTTTCCTTAAAATAATCTCTTTCTGAGTATAAAATAAACATTTAAAATTGTTTTTGAGGCAGCTTTGCCGCCTCAAAAACACCCTAAGGCGAACAAAGGAGCCCTCGCGCCGACCAAACGGGGCAAAGCCCCTGCGATAAGCGCGAGTTTCTCAAATGCGAGCCCAGCGAAGCGGGTCGCATTTGACTACTTGCGGATCCCGTGCATGGCCTCCAGCACGTCGTAGCGGTCCATCTGCAAATGCTTGGTCTGCTTCAGGGCCTCCTCGATAGGCGTGGCCACCAGGTGCCCGTCGTGGGTCCCGATGACGGTGTTGATATTACCTTGGGCCAGAGCCATAACAGCGGTATAGCCCATCCGGGTGGCTACCTCCCGGTCCCGGGCCGTGGGAGAACCGCCCCGCTGGATGTGGCCCAGAACGGTCACGCGGGGATCGATGCCCAGCTCCTCATGGATGCGCTTGCCGATGTCTACCGCGCTGCCTACGCCCTCGGCCACCACGATCATAAAGTGGGTGTTGCCGCTGAGGCGGGACTGGCGGATGCGCTCTGCCACGTCCTGCTCAAAATTGAACTCCCGCTCCGGGACGAGCACCGCCGTGGCGCCCACGGCAATACCCACATAGAGGGCCAAAAAGCCGGCGTGGCGGCCCATGACCTCCACCACGGAGCAGCGCTCATGGGACTGCATGGTGTCCCGCAGCTTGTCGATGCACTCGATGGCGGTATTGCAGGCGGTATCGAAGCCGATGGTGTAGTGGGTGCAGCCGATGTCGTTATCGATGGTGGCGGGGATGCCCACCACCGGCATGCCCAGCCGGGACAGCTCCAGGGCGCCCCGGAAGGTGCCGTCGCCGCCGATGGCCACCACGGCGTCCAGGCCCAGCAGCTTGCAGGTAGCCAGGGCCTGCTCCCGGCCCTCGGGGGTCATGAACTCCTTGCTCCGGGCGGTGTACAGGATCGTGCCGCCCCTGGACAGGATATGCCCGACCGAGTTGGAGTCCATCGGAACGAAATCGCTGTGCACCAGGCCGTTCCAGCCCCGGCGGATGCCGACGCACTGCATGCCCTGCCCCACCGCCGTGCGGACCACCGCCCGGACAGCCGCGTTCATACCCGGCGCGTCGCCGCCGCTGGTGAGTACGCCGATACGTTTGATCGCTTTTTCCATACCCATCTCTCCTTTTTGTTAAAGCAAATTAAGGGCCATTAACTTTTATCATTATGGCACTTTATGACGGAATTTGTCAAGAGCGGAACAAACAAAAACCGGGGATAGGGCCCCGGTTTTATCTGTTCAATTGAGCGTAAGCTCCCGGCCGGTCAGATAGGCGATGAGCCGGCGGCGGGTGACGATGCCGCAGAACACGTTGCGGGCGTCCACAATGGGCACGAAATTCTGCCGCAGCACCGAGTCGATGACCTGGTCCTGCTCCGCGTCGATGGACAGGGGCGGGCAGAAATCCCGCCGCAGGATGTCCCGGATGCGCAGGTTTTCCAGCTCCTTTTTATCGGCGGTGCCCTCCGCCAGCAGGCAGCGCAGAAAGTCCCCCTCGGTGACGCTTCCGATATAGACCCCGTTCCCGTCCAACACCGGCAGGGCCGTGAAGCTGTGGTTCCCCAGGCTCTCGATCCCCTGCCGGACCGAATCGCCGTCGTGGAGGAAGACGGTGAGGGATTTGGGGATCATGATCTTGGCGATATTCATCGGTTCATTCCTTTCCTGCGGAGCGGCCGGGCCGCTTGGCCCGCAGCTCTTCCCAGGCCTCATAGGCCTCCTTCAGGTGCTCCGTCAGCAGCCGCTCGGAACGGAAGGCAAAGAGGAAATGCCTCTTTTCCGCCGCCCTCTCCTGGGCCTCGCGGATGTGGGCCTTCAGATTCTCCACCTTCACTACGACCTGGTTCTCTTCGGCGTACTGCTTGAGCTTGGCGACGATATGGGCCGAGTACACCACGTCGATGGTGAACACGCCGAAGAAAAAGCCGATGACGAAGGAGAAGGCCAGATTGTTGGACAGCCACACGATGGCGTCCAGGATATAGGGGTGGATGAGGAAATAGTAGGCGGCGCCCATCAGGGCCCAGGCCGCCGAGAACAGCGGGCAGATCAGGCCCTGAATGTTCCCCCACAGGTGGCTGTAATCCCAGAGCCGCAGCTTCATCCACTTGAGCAGCACGATGCCCGCCAGATACTCGATGGCCGTCATGCTCACGGCCATGCAGATAAAGAGGATCAGCTTTCCCCAGCCGCTGTTGCCAAAGCCCTGGGCCTCGCCCCAGGAGGCCAGCAGATAGAGGATGCAGAGCCCGCAGCCGTAGAGGGGCACATAGGGCCCCACGCAGAAGCCGGGGTTGATCCAGCGGTGCTGGGGGTTGGCGGCGGAGAAGAACTTCCGGAACACCAGCTCCAGCACCCAGCCGAACACGGAGCCGATAAAGAACAGATAGGCCAGACGGAGAAAAACGCTCATATCAAGACTTCCCTAACCACTATTTATCAAAGAAACTGCCCAGGATGGCCCGGATGGAGCGGTACAGATAGGGCTTATAGGTCTCCATATCCACCGGGTTTTGCTCTAAGATCACGCTGTGGATGGAGGAGCCCACCAGCTCCGTGATCGTGTACACCAGCAGCTCCATCTCCCGGCGGTCCGTCTCCGGCCGGCCCAGGAGCTTTTGGAAGGTGCCGATGTAGTCCGTCTCCGACCGGTGCAGAGCCCCCTGGAAGATGCCCCAGCTCAGGTTCTTGCTGATGAAGCGGAGCACGGTGGGGTCCTGGCTGATCTGCTCTAAGATATCCTCGATGATGGCCAGGATCCGGTCGGCCGGGTCCTCGAAGCGCCGGTAATCGGAACAGGCCAGGGCGTGGTCGAACAGATGCTCCGCCTTGCGGACGATGAGCCGGTTCTGGAGGTCGTACTTGTCCCGGAAATAGAGATAGAAGGTACCCTTGGCCACGTTGGCCCGCTCCACGATGTCCGCGATGGAGGTCTTGGCGATGCCCTTGGTGGTGAACAGCTCATAGGCCGTGTTCAGCAGGCTCCGCTCCTTCAACAGTTTATTCTCCTCTACCTTGCCCAATGCTCTCCCTCCCCGGCCAGGCGGCCAAAATTCTTTGTTATTTCTATGATAAAAGACTTTTTTTCACTTGTCAAATCTTTTTTGTCTGATAAAATGACCAAAAGTCATTTCTGTAGCATGGGCTCATTTGTGAAACTGACCAAAGTTCATTTTTTAACTTCTAAAAACTTGACTATTAGTCAGTTTTGTGCTATCCTCCTGTCCAGAAAATGACCATGCGTCATTTTTAGAAAGGAGGAACGCTTATGGAGAAGCTGAGCCGGTGGATCGTTCGATCCCGCCTGCCGATCCTGATCTTAAGTCTGCTGCTGCTCATCCCGGCGGGCTTCGGCTATCTGCATACCCGTGTCAACTACGACATATTGGATTATCTGCCTGACAACATTGAGACCATGCAGGGGCAGGACATCCTCCTGCGGGATTTCGGCAAAGGGGCCTACGCCCTCTTTGTGGCCGACGGGCTGACCGAGGCCGAGGAGGTCCAGCTCCAGGAGAAGCTGGAGCAGGTGGAGCACGTGGAACAGGTGCTGTCCTTCAACACCCTGTCTGACGGCCGTATCCCCCAGGACATCCTGCCGGATAAGATCTACGATTTCTTCCACTCGGAGACGGGTACCCTGATGGCGATCTTCTTCGACACCTCCACCTCCGCCGACGAGACCATGGAGGCCATCAAGGAGCTGCGGGCCGTGGCCGGGGAACAGTGCTTTTTGAGCAGCATGTCCGCCATCGTCACGGACACCAAGCAGCTGGTAGACGACGAGCTGTTCTGGTACGTGCTGATCGCCGTGGTCCTCTCCGCCCTGGTGCTGGCGCTGACCATGGACTCCTGGATGGCGCCGGTGCTGTTTCTGGTGACGGTGGGCATGGCGGTGGTCTACAACCTGGGCACCAACATGCTCAAGGGGGAGATCTCCTTCGTCACCCAGGCCCTGGCGGCGGTGCTGCAATTGGCCGTCACCATGGACTACTCCATCTTCCTCTGGAACTCCTACCGGGAGCAGCTGAGAGAGACCTCCGATAAGGAGGAGGCCATGGCCAAGGCCATCTCGGCCACCATCGTCTCCGTGGCGGGCTCCTCTCTGACCACCGTGGCCGGCTTCATCGCCCTGTGCTTCATGACCTTCACTTTGGGCATGGACCTGGGCGTGGTGATGGCCAAGGGCGTGCTGCTGGGCGTGCTCTGCTGCGTGACGGTGCTGCCCGCCTTCATCCTCTTCTTTGACAAGGCCATTCGTAAGACCGGCCACAGGCCCCTCACCATCAACGGCGAGAAGGCCGCCGGCTTTATCCTGAAATACCGGAAGGTCCTGATGGTGCTGCTGCTTCTGCTGTGGATCCCCGCCATCATCGGCTATAATGACATCCAGGTCTATTACAAGCTGGACGAGAGCCTCCCCGACGAGCTGCCCTGCATCCAGGCCAACAAGATCCTGGAGGAGGACTTCGACACCAGCACCGTGCACCTGGTCCTGGTCAACGAGGATATGCCCGTGAAGGACGCCAAGGCCATGCTGGACCGCATGGAGCAGGTGGACGGCGTGAAGGCCGCCCTGGGGATCGACTCCCTGGTGGGCTCCGCCGTTCCCAAGGACTTTCTGCCCGAGCAGCTGACAGAGGACCTGACCGCCGGCGGGCGGCAGCTGATCCTCATCACCTCCGAGTACCCCGTCGCCAGCGACCAGGTCAACGCCCAGGTGGATGAGCTGGAGGCCATTTTGAAGCAGTACGCCCCTGACGGCATGCTCATCGGCGAGGCCCCCTGCACCCGGGACCTGATCACCATCACTGACCGGGACTTCCAGGTGGTCAGCGCCGTGTCCATCGGGGCCATCTTCCTGCTGATCTTCTTCGTGCTCCGTTCTGTCTCCCTGCCGGTGATCCTGGTGCTGGTGATCGAGCTGGCTATCTATATCAACCTGGCCATCTCCGGCTTTGACGGGGCCGTGCTGCCCTTTATCGCCTCCATCGTGGTGGGGACGGTGCAGCTGGGCGCCACGGTGGACTACGCCATCCTGCTCACCAACCGCTACCAGACGGAGCGCCGCCTGGGGAAGGCCAAGGAGGAGGCGGCCCACATCGCCCTGAGCACGTCCATCCCCTCGGTGCTGACCAGCGCCCTGGGCTTCTTCGCCGCTACCATCGGCGTGGGCCTCTACTCCGACGTGGACATGATCGGCACGCTGTGCCTGCTGCTGGGCCGCGGCGCCCTGATCAGCATGGCCCTGGTGCTGTGTCTGCTGCCCGCCCTGCTGATCGCCTGCGACGGGCTCATCTCAAAAACAAGCTGGGGGCGCCGCTCCCGGAAAAAGAACATGGAGGGACTGTCATGAACGGAAAAATGAAAAAGCTTCTGGCCCTGCTCCTGGTCCTGTGCCTGTCTGTAGGCTGCCTGGCCGCCTGCGGCCAGAGCGGCTCCCAAACCGAGCCGGATGTCTCCACCGCCGAGATCGACGCTATCGCCGAGGCGGCCTCCAGCCTGCTGCCCACCCACGGCAGCACCGAGGGCAAGGAGGAGACGGTCTACGTGATCGCCGACGCCCTGGGCCAGCCTGAGCGCACCATTGTCAGCGCCTGGCTGAAAAACCCGGAGGAGGCGGACACCATCAGCGACCGGGCGGACCTGAGCGATATCCAGAACGTGAAGGGCGACGAGAGCTTCACCCAGGCCGCCGACGGCAGCCTGGTCTGGGCCGCCCAGGGCCGGGACATCTACTACCAGGGCGACTCTGACAAAGAGCTCCCCCTGGCCGTCCATGTGGACTACAAGCTGGACGGCAAGGAGGTCACGCCCGAGGAGCTGGAGGGCGCCAGCGGCCACCTGGAGATGACCTTCAGCTACGAGAACAAGGCCAGCCGCCAGGAGAAGATCGGCGGCGAGGACGTGACCATCTATCAGCCCTTTGTGGCCGTCTCCTGCCTGGTGCTGGACGCCTCCAAAGCCAGCTCCGTGGAGGTGACCAACGGCACCATGATCAACTCCGGCGAGCAGGTGATCGTGGCGGGCGTGGCCATGCCGGGGCTCAAGGAGAGCCTGGGTCTGGATGAGCTGGAGGACGCGGACGGCGAGAAGCTGGACGCGGAGGTCCCCGACACCGTCACCATCAATGCCGACGTGAACGACTTCTCCCTGCTCACCACCGTGACCCTGGTGGAAAACGCCCTGCTGAACGATCTGGATCTGGAGGATGTGGACAGCTTTGATGAGCTGAAGAGCTCCATCAACAAGCTGACCGACGCCTCCACCCAGTTGGTGGACGGGGCCGGCAGCCTCTATGACGGCACCAAGACCCTTTCCGGCGGCACGGACGCTCTGACTGCCGGCGCGGTGGAGCTGGACGCCGGGGCCCGGACCATCGCGACCAATATGCAGGATCTCTCCGCCGGTCTCGATTCTATCCAGGCCGGAGCCGGCGCGCTGAAGGACGGCCTGAACGCCCTGAACGGCAGCGTCCCGGACCTGATGGATGGCCTGTCCGGCCTGGACAACGGAGCCCACAGTCTGAACGACAATATCCCAGCCCTTGCTTCAGGCGTGGAGGCGGTCAAGGGCGGACTCAGTCAGGTCAACACCGGCGCAGTGGGCATCCAGGCCGGGGCGGGCCAGCTCTCAGATGAATTAGGCACGGCGGGCGAGGCCCTCACCGGGGCGTTGAAGGCGATAGGCGCCAATGAGCAGAAAGCGGCCGAACTCATGTCGGCTTATATTAGTGAACATCCCGACGATAATCTTTCCACCGCTCTGAGCCTACTGCAAGGAAACACTGAGACATTCAACTCCGCCAGCAGTCTGAGCGGTCAGCTGAAAGATGCCCAGGCCGCCCTTGCGGGTATCAGCGCCGGGGCCGGAAGCATTGCCGGCAGCACCGGCGAGGGCGGCGAGCTGGAGCAGGGCGTACAGGCGCTCGCTGCCGGCGTCAGCAAGCTCTCCGACGGGGCCGCCGCTCTGACGGCGGGCGCGGACACATTGAGCGAAAAGACCGCCGCCCTGCCCGGCAGCGTCGAGCAGCTCAGCGACGGAGCCAACAAGCTGGCCGATGGCGCGGCGACCGCCGCCGTGGGCGCCAAGCAGCTCAGCGACGGGGCCAACAGCCTGGCCGCCGGGGCCAGCGAGCTGAAAAACGGCAGCCAGAGCCTGTCTGACGGCGTGCTCCAGGTGATGAACGGGGCCTCTTCCCTGCTGGACGGCCTGCGCACCTTCGACGGCGACGGCGTGAAGGTCCTCTCCCGGCTCTTCGAGCAGGACGCCCAGGGCTTCATGGACCGGCTCCGCGCGGTGCAGGCCTTTGGCGAGGAGTACGACAACTTCTCCGGCCTGGCCGACGGCATGCCCGGCATGGTCCGCTTCATCATCCGCACCGATTCCATTGGCGAGTAAACAGTATATCAACGATCGACCCCTCCGGCAAAAACCGGAGGGGTCGTCACATTTTATCAAGCTTTACTTTTCCCTCTGCCCCACAGCCCGGAAGGCTCCGGGCAGGCAGCGGATCAGGTCCGAGGGCGTGACGCAGTACTCCCCCAGCTCCTCGCAGGCCAGGTCCCCCGCCAGTCCGTGCAGGTACGCGGCGCAGCGGGCGGCGAAGAAGGGCTCAAAGCCCTGGGCCAGGAGCGCCGCCAGGACGCCGCACAGCACATCCCCGCTGCCGCCCTTGGCCATCGCCGGCGAGCCGGTTGGGTTGACGCTGACCTCTCTCCCCCGGCAGACCAGGGTCCCGTGGCCCTTCAGCAGGAGGATAGCCGTGCTGTGCCGGGCTGTAAAGCCCAAGGCCCCCGCCAGTCTCCCCGAAGACAGATCGCCGCCCAGGCGCCGGAACTCCCCCTCGTGGGGCGTCAGGATCAGCGGCGCGCGGCAGAGCTCAAGAAGCTCCGGGTCTCTTCCGCAGATGGTCAGAGCGTCCGCGTCCAGGACCACCGGGCACTTTGCCTCCCACAGGACTGTTTCCACCAGACGGGCCGGGCCCTCCCCCAGCCCCAGGCCGGGGCCGATCACGCAGGCATTGGCCTTTGACAAAGCCTGCAAGATCCGCTCTTCTGCCGCACCCGAAACAGCTCCGTCCGCCCCGGCGGGCAGGGGGCTCACCACCGCGCCGTCACAGCGCGCGGCCGCGATCGTGTAGACGCTCTCCGGCACCAGAAGCTGGGTCAGCCCCGCGCCGCTGCGCTCGCAGGCGTTGGCCGCCAGCACCGGCGCGCCGGAGAAGCCGGTGGAGCCGCCGATCAGCAGGGCGCGGCCGTAGCTGTACTTATGGCTCTGGGCTTTCCTGCGCGGGAGGGCAAAGTCCGCCCCCTCGGCCAGGGTCAGGCTGAACGCCCCCTCCGGCCGGCTGCCGTCCAGGCTGAGCCGCCCGTATTCCTCCAGGTCGATCTGTCTCAAAAGAATCCCTCCTTGCATTGGGCTTTTCTTAACACGCACATTATATTGGAAACGACAGGTCAATGCAAGCACCGATCATACGCAATTGACAGGCGCATAGTCGGATGCTATAGTGAAAAAGGGTGACATCAGATGGAGCACATGGAAGAGATCAACCTTCTCAACGGGCTTTTGCTGGAGGAGATGCCGCAATATAAGCCGGAGGCCGCGCGCTTTAGCGGGGACGCCGCCGGCCAGCGGCGCCTGCTGCGCAGTCTGATGAATATCCGCCCGCCTATGGCCCTCTCTCCGCGCTTTCTCCGGGCCCAGGACGCTCTTTTGAGCGACGAACGGGAGGAGAAGGGCGTGGTGGATCCGGACGCACTGCCGCCAACGGCAGCCCAGCCCCGGATCGTCCTCTGGCAGGGGGATATCACCCGCCTGGCAGCGGAGGCCATCGTCAACGCGGCAAACTCCGGCCTGACCGGCTGCTATGTGCCCTGCCACAGCTGCATCGACAACGCCATCCACTCGGCAGCGGGGCTGGAGCTGCGGGAGGAGTGCGCCCGGCTCATGCGGGCGCAGGGGCACGAGGAGCCCACCGGCCGGGCCAAACTGACCGGCGGCTACAACCTGCCCGCCAAATACGTCCTGCACACGGTGGGGCCCATCATCACCGGGGCCGTGACGGAGCGGGACCGGGCGGCCCTCGCCTCCTGCTACCGCTCCTGCCTGGAGCTGGCGGCGGAGAGGGGGCTGAGGAGCCTGGCCTTCTGCTGCATCTCCACCGGGGAATACCGCTTCCCCAAGCAGGAAGCGGCCCAGATCGCCGTGGAGACCGTCCTGGCCTTCCTGCGGGAGAATCAGACACCGCAAAGGGTGATCTTCAACGTCCACAGCCGGGAAAATTACGAGATCTACGAAAAGTTGCTGTCATAAAAAATCGGAGGTTCAGCCTCCGATTTTTTTCGCGATACCCGAAATGCTCTGCGCCATGTCGGCGCCTCTAAGAGCTGCCAGTGCAGCGCCGTCACATCCAGGTCCGCCCCCGCCGTGAGGGCCAGGCGGCACCAGAGCCCCCAGAAGCTCTCCTGGTCCGGGAAGGGGTAGAAGCCCGCGCTGTACATGTCCCGCATCTCCGGCCCCTTGCCGTAGATCTTCTGAAACTCGCCGAAGCGCTCTTCAAAGAACCTGCCGCCGTACTGGGCCCCGGCGGCGGTGCTCATGCCCGCCCCGGCCCCAAGCAGCACGAAGTCCGCCCGGTCCAGCAGCCGGGAGGCCCTATCGATCAGCTCCCTATAGGGCTCCGCCGGAACGGTATAGCTCCGGGACCAGCCGCCCCAGAGAAAATGCTCGAAATCCATTTTTTCGTCCTTTTTCCGAAAGTTCATGCGCTCTTTCTCTCCGCCAGAGCCAGCAGCCGGTCCGCCCCCAGAGCCAGCGCCGCGGACAGCAGGCTGCCCCAGAGGATCTTGGCGGTGTTCATCGTCCTGAGCCCGTCAAAGAGGATGGCGCCCAGGCCCCCGGCGTTGATGGAGGCGGCGATGGTGGCGATGCTGACGGTGGACACCAGGGCGATCCGCAGCCCGGCCACCACCGCCTTTTTGGCAAGAGGCAGCTTGATCTGCCACAGCAGCTGCAGCCGGGTCATCCCCATGCCCATAGCAGCCTCCGTCACGCCCCGGTCCACTCCGTCCAGTCCCGCCAGGATATTGCGCAGCAACAGGTACTGGTTGTAGATCACCAGCACGATCACCGCCGTGACTGTCCCCAGGCCGGTGAGGGGGATCATCAGGGCCAGCATCGCCAGGCTGGGCACCGAATACACCACCGACAGCAGATGTACCAGGAGCTTGGATAGGCGCTCAGAGAACTGGCACAGCAGCGTGAGCAGCGCCGCCAGAACGACCGAAAACAGCATGGCCAGCAGCACGATCTCCAGATGCTCCAAAAGGGCCGCCAGCAGCCGGTCGTAGTATCGCACAAGATAATCGATCACAGGTATGCCTCCCAGAACCGCCCCTTCTCCCTGGCCGACTCCACCAGGGAGCGGACAAAGCCCTCCGCCGGGCGGCGGATGATGGCCTCCGGCGTGTCGAACTGGGCAATTTTTCCCCCGTCCAGGATCAGCACCCGGCCGCCCAGGAGGAAGGCCTCCTCTATATCGTGGGTCACGAAGAGGAAGGTCTTGCCTGTCTCCCGGTGCAGGGCAAGCAGCTCCTGCTGGAGCTTGCCCCGGGTGATGGAGTCCAGCGCTCCGAAGGGCTCGTCCATGAGCATGATCTTTGGGTCCACCGCCAGGGCCCGGGCCAGGCCTACCCGCTGCTGCTGCCCGCCGGAGAGCTGGGAGGGATAGCGGTTCTTGTACTCCTCCGGCTCCAGGCCCACCAGGCGCAGCAGCTCATCGGTCCGCGCGCGGATGCGGTCTCTGTCCCATTTCAGCAGCTTCGGGACCGTCGCCACATTTTCGGCCACGGTCCAGTGGGGAAAGAGCCCGATCTGCTGGATCACATAGCCGATCCCCCGCCGGACCTTCACCAGGTCTACCCCCTGGGTGTCCTCCCCGAAGAGGAGGATCTGCCCGCTGTCCGGCTCGTACAGCCGGTTGATCAGCTTCAGCAGCGTGGTCTTCCCGCAGCCGGAGGGACCCAGGACCGTGACGAATTCCCCCTCTTCAACGGTAAAGCTGACATTCTCCAGCGCGCTGCGCCCGGCGCCTTTGAAGCGCTTAGAGACGTTTTGGAATGTAACGGCGTTCATGGCACATCACTTGATGGAGTCATAGAACTCCCGGGCCACCTCGTCCACTTCCCGCTTGTCCAGGTCCACCTGGGCGTTGAGGGCGATGGCGGTCTCGGTATCCAGCGCGGCGCTGACCTTGTTCAGCGCGTCCGCGATATCCGGGTGGGCCTCCAGCAGCTCGCTGCGCACCACCGGGGCCAGGTAGTAGGGCGGGAAGAAGTGCAGATCGTCCTCCAGATAGGCGAATTTGTCCGTCTGGGCCAGCTGGGCGTCGGTGGAGTAGCCGAAGCAGAGGTCCGCCTCGTCGTTTTCCAGCACCTGGTACTTGATACCGCTGTCATAGACGTTGATGGACTGGAAGTCAAAGGGCCCATAGAGCTTCTCCAGGCCCGGCAGGCCGTCCTCCCGGTACTCGAATTCGCCCTGGGAGCAGACCCGGATCTTGTCCGCGTTTTTCTGCAGATCGGAGATGGTCCGGATGCCGTACTCCTCCGCCACGTCCCGGCGGATGGCGAAGCCGTTGGTGTTGTTGACCTGGGAGGCGTCCAGCCAGGTCAGGTCAAACTGCTTGGCGTACTCCTCCTTGACCACCCGGTACACCTCGTCCGGGTCGGTGATCATGTCCATCTGCAAAATGTTCATGAGCCCCGTTCCGGTGTACTCCGGGTACAGGTCGATATCCCCCTGGGTGATGGCCTCATGGACCAGGGAGCCGGCAATGTCCATCTTCCGCTCCACGGTATAGCCCGCGTCCTCCAGGGCCAGGGCGTAGATCTCCCCCACGATCAGGCTCTCGGTGAAGTCCTTGGAGCCCACCTTGACGACAGGACCCTCCGTCTTGCCGCCGCAGGCGGCCAGGGACAGGACCAGAGCCGCCAAAAGCAGCAGGGCGCAGATTTTTCTCAGTTTCATCTTTCGTTCTCCTCTCATGCGGTTTTATATCTAAGCAGCAGCTTATCCAGCAGATCAAACAGCAGCCCCGTCAGCAGGGACAGCATGGCCACCGAGCCGCCGCCGATGAGCAGCAGGTCCGTGCGGAACAGGCCGATCCCGGTGAAGATCAACTCCCCCAGGCCCCCGGCGCCGATCTTGGCGGCCAATGTGGCGCTGGCCACGATCTCTACCGCGGCGGTCTTCAGCCCGGTCAGCACCAGCGGCAGGGCCAGAGGCAGCCGCGCCTTTCGCCAGATCTGCCCCTCCTCCATGCCCATAGCCGCCGCCGTCTCCAGGACCGACTCCGGCACGCTCTCCAGCCCGGCCACCGTGTTCATCAAAATGGGCGGCACGGCCAGCAGCACCAGGGCCACTGCCGCCGGAGCGGTGCCGGTGCCCAAAACGGGCAGCATCAGCAGTAAGATCGCCAGGCTGGGCACCACCCGCAGGGCGCCGAAGAGGCCGGTGAGAGGCTTTTTCAGCCGCTCATGCCGGACGCAGAGGACACCGGCAGGCACCGCGATAGCGGCTGCTATGACCAGAGCCAGCAGACTGACGGCCACATGGGCCGTCAGCATCCCGGTCCAGCGGTCCAGACTGGTCCGAAAATATTCCCCGATCTGCCCGATCACGGCTTTTCCGCCTCCTTCCGACACGGCCGCACGGCCGGTTTCCGCTTTCTTTAAAGTAAGTATAGCAAATTATGAAAAAAAGCGCAAGCAGGCCACCTTTTTGTAAGCTGTCTCCACGTTACAGTATATAGATCCGCCGCAAAACCGAGGTTTTGCGGCGGATCTATCTCTTTATTCGATCTGCTTCAGCGTCTCGTTCATGCTGCCGGTGCGGTAGCCCAGCAGATCCAGCGTCACATAGCTGAAGCCGAAGGCTCTCAGCTGCTCATAGATGCTTTTCCGCAGATCCTCCTCCAGGAGCCGCCCGAAGTCCTGGGGCAGGACCTCGATACGGGCCATCCGGCCGTGGATGCGGACGCGCACCTGGCGAAAGCCCAGGTCCAGCAGCAGCTGCTCCGCTTTGTCCACCATGCTCAGCTTCTCCTCGCTGATGGTCTCCCCATAGACGAAGCGAGAGGCCAGGCAGGCATAGGACGGCTTGTCCCAGGTGGGCAGACCCAGGTCCCGGGACAGCTCCCGGATCTCCGCATTGCTGAGCCCGGCCTGGCGCAGGGGGCTGAGCACGCCCAGCTCCCGCACAGCCCTCATTCCGGGGCGGTAGTCCCCCTCGTCGTCGGTGTTGGAGCCCTCAGCCACAGCGGTTATCCCCCGCTCCCCGGCAGCGGCTAAGAGCTCTCCAAAGAGGGCCCGCTTGCAGAGATAGCAGCGGTCGGGCGGGTTTTGGCGAAAGCCCTCCACGGCCAACTCATCGAACTTACAGACGATCTGCGTGATGCCCTCCGCCTCGCAGAAAGCTTTGGCCGCCTTCAGCTCCCGCTCCGGGAAGGAGCGGGAGGCGGCGGTCACGGCGATAGCCCGGTCCCCCAGCGTATCGTGGGCCACCTTCAAAAGGAAGGTGGAGTCCACCCCTCCAGAGAAAGCCACAGCCACGCCGCCCAGGGCCGCAAGGCTCTCCTGCAGCCGTTTCAGTTTTTTCTGAGTCGTTTCCATGAGCTTAAACGGAGAGACAGTCTCAGTTTCCGTAGTGGGCCGCGACCTTTTTCAGATTCTCGATGATGGGCAGATGCTGGGGACAGACGCTCTCACACTGGCCGCAGGCGATGCAGTCAGAGGCCTTTCCGAACTCGCCGTGCAGCATCTGGTAGTTGGTGATGTTGATCGTCCAGCCCTTCTCCTTCAGATCCTCCCGCATATCCTCGTTGTAGAGGGAGAAATACTTAGGGATGGCGATGTGCATGGGGCAGCCCTCCGTGCAGTAGGAGCAGCCGGTGCAGGGGATGGCGATCTTGCCGTTGATGATGTCCGCCGCCTGGAAGCAGAGGGAACGCTCTTCCTCAGTCAGGGGCTGGAAGTTCTCCATAGTGCGCAGGTTGTCCTCCATCTGCGCCACGTTGGACATGCCGGAGAGCACCACCATGACCCCCGGCAGGCTGGCGGCAAAGCGGATGGCCCAGCTGGGGATGCTCATATCGGGCTCGTGGGCCTTGAGGAGCTGCTCCGCGGCCTCGGGGAGCTTGGCCAGGGTCCCGCCCTTCACGGGCTCCATCACGATGACGGGCTTTCCGTGCTTCTGGGCCATCTCGTAGCAGGCCCGTGAGCGGATCCATTCGCTCTCCCAGTCCAGGTAGTTGAGCTGGATCTGCACGAACTCCATCTCCGGGTGCTTGGTCAGGATCTCGTCCAGCAGCTCCGGCGTATCGTGGAAGGAGAAGCCCGCGTGCCGGACCAGGCCCTGGGCTTTCTTCTCCAGCAGCCAGTTGAAGCAGTCGAACTGCTCGTATTTGGGGTACATGGACGCCTCGATCCCGTGCAGCAGATAGTAGTCGAAGTAGCCCGCGCCGGTCTTCCGCAGCTGCTCGTTGAACACCTTGTCCCGGTCCTCCAGGGAGTCGAAGAAGCCGGCGTGGAGCTTGGTGGTCAGGGTAAAGCTGTCCCGGGGATAGCGGTCCACCAGGGCCTCCTTCGCCACGCTCTCACTGGCGAAGCCGTTGTACATCCAGGCGGTGTCAAAGTAGGTAAAGCCCTTCTCCATGAAGAGGTCCACCATCTTTTTGACCTGTTCCACATCCACCGCCGCCGGATCGTTGGGGTCTGTCTGGGGCAGGCGCATCAGCCCGAAGCCTAATTTTTTCATCGCTCTATTCCTTTCGTTTTATTTTAGTTTGCCGTACTGTGTATCGTCTACCGGCTCCAGCCACTCGTTGGAGCCGTTCTCCCCCGGCACCTCCACCGCCAGGTGGGAAAACCAGCTGTCCGGCGCGGCGCCGTGCCAGTGCTTGACACCGGCGGGGATGTTGACGCAGTCGCCGGGGAGCAGCTCCACGGCCTCCTTGCCCCACTCCTGATAGTAGCCCCGGCCGGCCACGCAGAGCAGGATCTGGCCGCCGCCCTTGCCGGCGTGGTGGATGTGCCAGTTGTTCCGGCAGCCGGGCTCAAAGGTCACGTTGAAAACGCCCACCTGCTCCTTGGACACCGGGGCCAGGTAGCTCTGCCCGGAGAAATACTGGGCAAAGCCGTCGTTGGGCGCGCCGATGGGAAAGACCATCTGCGCGGCGTGGGCGGCCTTGGCGTCCGCCGCCTCCGTCTCCTCTGTCCAGACGGTCTTGGCCAGGTTGAATACCGCCCAGGCCTTGGGCCAGCCGGCATAAAAGGCCACGTGGGTGACGATGGCGGCGATCTCCGCGCGCGTCACGCCGTGGGCCTTGGCGTTCTGGAGGTGGTATACGAGGGAGCTGTCGGTGATCCCCGAGGACATCAGGGCCACCACGGTGATGATGCAGCGGGTCTTCAGGTCGATGTCCTTGTTGTTCCAGTTCTCGCCGAACAGCACGTCGTCGTTATAGTGGGCAAAATCCGGCGCGAACGTGCCCAGCGCGTTCCGCCCCGCGGTCTGTACGATCTTCTCAGCCATTTTTATCTTCTCCTTTTCAAAGCACAGATTCGACCCAGGCCTTCAGGCTGGCCGCGGACGGCCGCCCGTTGAGGAGCCTGCCCTCCACGATCTTTGCGTCCGCCGCCACGGAGGGCTTCAGCCCGGCCACGGTCCTCCCGAAGCCGCTGCCGCCGGAGGTGGCAAACAGGACGATCTTCTTCCCGGAGAAGTCATAGCTCTCCAGAAAGCTGTTGATGATCCGGGGCGCCACATACCACCAGATGGGAAAGCCCAGGAACACCGTGTCGCAGTCCTCCACCGGGGCCGCCTTGTCCTTAAGCTCCGGGCGGCAGGACGCGTCCTGCATCTCCCGGGTGCTGCGGGCCTTTTTGTCCATCCAGTTCAGGTCGCCCGGGGCATAGGGCACGGCCGGCCGGATCTCATACAGCTCCGCCCCCGCCGCCTGGGCCAGGGCCTTCGCGGCCTCCGCCGTTGTCCCCGTCGCGCTGAAATACGCTACCAATGTCTTGCTCATCGTTCATTCCTCCGTTTCTGATCTGAGCAGCTGTTTGACGCAATTATAGGTGAGCTCATAGATGCTCATGAATACATAGTTGAGGTGGGCCTTTTCCATCGCCTCCCGCTGTTTGGCGGTGACGTAGGTATAGGGATAGATGCCAAACAGGAAGGGGAAAAAGCTGTAGAGAAAACCCAGCTTCGCCTCATCAGTCATCGGCGGAGTAACACAGTCCAGAGCGGAGCGCACCGTGCGCAGGGCCTCCCCGAACACCACCTTGAACTCCGCCAGATGCTCCGGCCGGCTGCCGGTCTCCATGTCATAGTGGTTCATGGACAAAATTTTCAGCAGCTGGGCCCTCTCCTCCAGAGAGCGGGCCAGCATATCGGCAAATTCGTCCTTGGTCATGGTCTCCCGCTGCTCCACCGCCTTTTTCAGCGAGGCGATCCACAGCTCATACTCCCGCTTGAGCAGGGCCAGGAAGATCTCCTCTTTAGTCTGAAAATAGTTGTAGATGGAGGTGCGGGTAAAGCTGACCTCGTTCCCGATCTCCTTGATGGTGATCTCCTTGAAGCTCATGGTCTGGTAGAGCTTCTCGCAGGCGTTGACGATCTCCTCCCGGCGCTCGCTCTTCAGTTCCGGAGACCCTTTCGGCATACAGTCATCTCCTGTCCTTCAATACATGCTGACGCTGTGTCAGTGTTTGTATTATAAGCTATTCCTGACATTGTGTCAATACCCCTTAACATAAAAAACACCGACGATTCAATATGGACCGCCGGTGCTAAAATTTTTGTTAAACGAAAAGCTCGTCGATGGAATACAGCGCGGCCGCTCCGGCCATGAAGATCTTGCCGCCCTCCCTGCGGCAATAGAGGGTGCCGCCGCGGCGGGACGCCTGATAGGCCACCAGCTCCTCCTTGCCCAGCTGATCTGCCCAGTAGGGGACGATGTGGCAGTGGCCGGAGCCGCAGACCGGGTCCTCCGCCACGGCCAGCTTGGGGGCGAAGCTCCGGGAGACGCAGTCTGTCTCCCCGCCCCGGGCGGTCACATGCTGCAAAAGCCCCTCCAGACCCATGAGCTTTTCCTGGTCCGGGTTCAGACTGCGGACCTGTTCTTCGCTGTCCAGGACGCAGAGCAGGTCCCGGCCCAGCCAGGCCTCCAGGGGCCGGACGCCCAGCGCCTCCGCCATGGCTTCCGTGACGTGTACGCTTTTCAGCTCATAGGCGGGAAACTCCATCTCCAGAAGCTCCCCCTTCTTCGTCACGATCAGGTCCCCGCTCATGGTGCTGAACACCAGCCGCTCCGCCTCCGGCTCATAGAAGCGGAAGAGCACATAGGCCGTCCCCAGGGTGGCGTGGCCGCAGAGGTCGATCTCCCCGCCGGGGGTGAACCAGCGCAGATGGTACTTCTCCCCCTCCTTGACGGTGAAGGCGGTCTCGGAGAAGTTGTTCTCCCTGGTGACCGACATCATCAGCTCCTCAGAGAGCCACTGCTCCATCACACAGACGGCGGCCTGATTGCCGTGAAAAACCTCGTCCGTAAAAGCGTCCACTACATACTGTTTCATAAAGCCATCCTCCTTTGATTTTTTCTTGCCTTTGCTTTGACCATAGTATATACTCAATTTATCAATAAGTAAAACTGTGAATTTGCATGTTCACATGCAAGGAGCTTATTTGAACCATGAATCGCTATGCCGCATTTTTAAAAGTCGTCGAGCTGGGGAGCTTCACCAAGGCGGCGGAGATCCTGGGCTACACCCAGCCCGCCATGAGCCAGATGATCGCTTCGCTGGAAAACGAGCTGGCCATCAAGCTCCTCTACCGCTCCCGCTACGGCGTGCGCCTGACGCCGGAGGGCGAGCGGCTTCTACCCTCCATCCAGAGCGCCGTCGCACAGTTTCAGTCCATGCAGAACATCGCGGGCGAAATTCGTGGGCTGGACTCCGGCGTGGTGCGCATCGGCACCATCTCCAGCATCTCCTGCCACTGGCTGCCACCCGTGATCCGGCAGTTCTGGGAGAAGTATCCCAACGTGCAGCTGATCGTCCACCATGGGGACTACACCACCATCCCGGAGTGGGTCCGCACCGGCGAGCTGGATTTTGGCTTTGTCACGCCGGACGCGGTGGAGGGGACGGACAGCCGCTTCCTCAAGACCGGCGAGCACCGGGCTTGTCTGCCAAAGGAGCATCCCCTGGCGAAAAAGCGGAGCGTGACCCTGGAGGAACTGGCAAAGGAGCCCTTCCTGCTGCTGGAGGAGGGCATTTACAGCGAGCCGCTGGCGGCCTTTCGCGCTTTGGGCCTGGAGCCCAACATCCGCATGACCATGCACGATGACTACTCTATCCTCTCCATGGTGGAGCAGGGCCTGGGCGTGACGATCCTGCCGGAGCTGGTCCTGCGCAAGCAGAGCTATGATATCGCCATCCTGCCCACCGAGCCCATGGTCACGCGGCAGATCAGCATCATCTGCCGGGAGAAAAACGAACTCTCCATCGCTGCCAAACGCTTCATCGACTTTCTCCTGCGGAATGTCGATTCCCTGCCGTAGAGAGGTTTCATTGAAAAATTGCCATGAAATCACTGATTTCGTGGCAATTTTCATACTTTCAGAAGGTCAAGATCTGGGGCTTTACCGCCGGATCGTGGCTGCAAAAGATCCCCAGGCAGGCCGGGTCCTCCGCCTGCTCCCGGAGCCAGCGCAGGGCTTTCAGCTGCATCCCCCGGTCAAAGCCCAGGCCGGGCGGCCGCAGCTCCTGCCAATTTTTGGGGGAAAAGGCCGCGTCGGCGGCCAGGATCAGGAATTTCCCGCCGCTCTCCAGCCGGATAACAGCCATCCCGTCCGTGTGCCCGGGGAGGTTGATGAGCATTAGGCTCTCGTCCCCAAACAGGTCATAGGCCCAGCGGTTGGTCCCCAGGGGCATACCCCGGTAGTAATACCGCTCCAGGGGCAGGCCCTCCCAGAGGCTCATCGGCTGCCGGAGCTTATACACCGTGCGGCAGGACCAGAAATACTCGTCCTCCGCCACCAGCATCCGCTTCGCCTTCCGCAGATGGCGCAGCCCCGCCATGTGGTCCGCGTCCATGTGCGTGAGCAGCACACAGTCCAGGTCCTCCGGCCGGAGGCCCAGAGCGGCCAGCTGTTCATAGACCGCCTCCCCCTCCGGCAGGCAGGGCCGGTAAAGGGCGGCCAGCTGCCCGGGCAGGACCCGGCGCACCGCCTTTGGGTCATAGTCGCCCCGGGGGCTGATTTCCCGGCACCAGCCGGTGTCCACCAGCACCAGCCCCTTCGGGTGCTCGATCAGATAGCAAAAGACCGGCAGCGTCACCCGCTCCCTCTCCCTGGCGGTCAGCATCCGGGCCGTGTCTGCCGCGCCGCTCCCGCCGCTGATGGCCGCCGCGGGCGACACGCGGATCTGGCCGCAGCGGAGAATATGCAGCTTCATCTCCTGGTCCCCTCCCTCCAATCCATAAATTAAATTTACCATTTGGTCACAAAAATGTCAACGGCAACTTGACAGGGATCTCCGGCCCGTGCTATATTATTCTTACCAACTGGTCAACAAAAATTTTCAGGGAGGAAACGATCATGTCAAACAAGCAGACTGCCGCCATGCTGGACAAGAAGCTGGACGCTAAAACCGCGCACACCATGTTTCTCTGCGGCCTTGTGATGGTCGCCGCCGTGCTCATCCACGATGGGGATCACATCCGCCAGGCCCTCAACTGGGGCTATCACATTCCTCTGGCTATCTGGGCCCTGAATCTGACGGTGTACATTTTCCCGGCCGTCACCATCTTTCTGGCTAAATCCAACCGTATGTCCGCTACCTTGGTGGGGGCTGTTGGCGGGATCTTCACCTCCGCCTCTTTTCTGATCCTGCACCTCTTCGGTTCCGCCACCGGACTCTGGGGTGTATGGAACTTCTCATACTTTGAGCTGATGAAAGGCGTTACTTACCAGGGAAACTTCTATCAGGGGGTAGACTGGATCAGCTGGGTGCTGCTGTTTCATGTACCGGTCTTTTGCCTCCCCTGCTCTTGCATCGGCTTTAAAAACTTTCTCCGGCTGAAAAGAGAGGCGGCGGCCTGAGTCTGTTATGAGAGATGTCAGTCTGAAGATCCCGGATATGGACTGCGCTGCCTGTTCCCGCCGGATCAGCCGTGCGCTGCTGGGCCTGCCCGGTGTCCGGGAGGCGGAGGCCAATTTTGCCGGCCGCCGGGTCACGGTCCTATATGACGAGGAAGTCCTCAACCTTTCGGAGCTGGTGCATCGCATCAATAAGGCGGGCTTCTCTGTCTGCCGGGACCGGGTGCAGCTCCGCTGTGCCTGCCCGGACGAGGCCGCCCGGACACGGCTGGGCTCGGTCCTGGAGGCAGTGCCCGGCGTGTGCGGCCTGGAGTGGAAGCCGGACTGCGTCTGGGTGAGCCTGTACGCTCTGGGGGCTGACGGCCGGCCCCTTCTCTTGGCTGCCCGGAGGGCAGGCATAGAGGCAGAACTGGGAGAAGTGGAGAACGGGGACGAGGAAGCGGAGCTGGACCGGCGCTTTCACATTCTGCGGACTCTGATCACCTCCGTGGCTCTAACTATGCCCCTGCTGTGGGCTCTGCCTCCCTGGGTCCAATTCGTCATCGCCACGCTTTTGCAGTTCGGTCCCGGCCAGTTCTTTTACCGCAGTGCCTTTCGTGCCCTGCTCTCCGGCACTCTGGGGATGGACAGCCTGATCGCCCTGGCCTCCACCCTTGTGTACGCCTACAGCGCCGCTCTGGTATTCACCGGCGGGCCGGAGCTGAGACTGTATTTTCTGGGCGGAGGCGTGCTGCTGTGCCTGATCCTCTTCGGGCGCTATCTGGAGGCTCTTGCCGTCTATCAGGCGGGCAGCGCCGTGCGGAGCCTGCTCCGGCTCCAGCCCCGGACCGCCCGTGTGCTCCGGGACGGAACGGAGAAAGAGCTCAGCGTGGACGAGATCTGGGAAGATGACCGGGTGCTGCTGCGTCCGGGTGAGCGGGTCCCGGTGGACGGCGTCCTTCTGGAGGGCAGCTGCGCAGTGGACGAGTCCATGCTCAGCGGCGAGAGCGTCCCGGTCCCTAAGGGACCTGGGGACAGCGTTGCCGGAGGCAGCCTGAACCGGGAGGGCTGCGCCATGATCGCCGCTGCCCGCTTAGGGAGGGATTCCACCCTCAGCCAGATCGCCCAGCTGGTGCAGCGCTGCCAAAATGCCAAGGCCCCTGTTCAACGCCTGGCAGACCGGATCGCCGCTGCTTTCGTCCCCGCGATGCTGCTTGTGGCCCTGCTGGTGTTCTGCGGCTGGTATTTTTACGGAGCGCCAGGGGACCTTGGCCGGGCCGTCCGGACGGTGTGCGGCGTTCTGGTGATCGCCTGCCCCTGCGCTCTGGGCCTGGCTACGCCCACGGCTTTGATGGTGGCTGCCGGCCGGGCGGCCCAGCTGGGCGTGCTCTTCAAGGGTGGAGAGGCCCTGGAGCGGGCCTGCCGGGCAGACACTGTGGTCTTTGACAAGACCGGCACCCTGACTTTGGGAGATCTGAGCGGCGCCGATCCCCTCCGCCCCGGAGCAAAAGAGACCGTCGCCCGGCTGAAAGAGCGGGGTCTGGATGTCTGGATGCTCACGGGGGATAAAGAGGAGACCGCCAGAGCCGTGGCTGCACAATGCGGCATTGAGAACCTGCTCTTTCGCGTAAGGCCGGAGGAGAAGGCCGCTGAAGTTGAAAAGCTCCGGGCCGCCGGAAGGACCGTCGTCATGGTGGGCGACGGCATCAACGACGCCCCGGCTCTGGCGGCGGCGGACCTGGCCGTGGCCATGGGCACAGGCACGGACATCGCCATCGACTGTGCCCAGGTGGTGCTCCCCGGAGGGGACGTGGGCAGGGTGCCCCTGGCCCTGGAGCTGTCCCGGGCCGCCATGCGCACGGTCCGGCAGAGCCTGCTCTGGGCGCTGCTGTATAACGCCGTCTGCATCCCGGCGGCGGCATTGGGCTTCTTGAATCCCTCCATGGCGGCCGCCGCCATGGCCCTGTCCTCCAACGGGGTCCTGCTCTGGTCATTGAGGTTGAACCGATTTGGAAACGAAAAGTCTTGAACTGAACGTCCGCGGCCTCTTCTGCCGCAGCTGCGCCGGGCAGCTGGAGGAAGCCCTGCTTCATAGCCGGGGCGTGCTTCGAGCCCGCGTCAGCTATTGGAAGGGCCGGGCCCTGGTGGACTATGACCCGGCGCTGAGCAGCCGGGACACGCTGGAAGCGGTGGTCCGCGGCCTTGGTTACAGCACCGGAAAGAGAAGCCCCTCCGCTCTTGTGCTGGATCTTCTGTGCCTGGCAGCGATCGGGCTGCTGGCCTGGCATTTCTCCGTGCCCGGCCATAGCGCAGGCGCCTTCCGGGAAGGTCTTGGCGCCGGAAGTCTCTTTCTGCTGGGGCTGAGCGTCTCTCCCCACTGTATGGGGATGTGCAGCGGCGTACTGCTGGGCACTGTGAGCACCGTCCGGAGCCGGGCCGGGAAGCGGCGGGCTGCCTTGGCCTACAACGGCGGCCGGGTACTGGCCTATACGGCGCTGGGGGCTCTGTTTGGGGGCATCGGCGCGGCGATGGTGATGGACAGGAGCGTCCAGTCTATGGTTTTTACTCTGCTGGGGCTGGGTCTGTTCCTTCTGGGCCTGAATATGTGGGGCCTTCTCCCCGGTCTGGGCGCTCTGCTCCCGGCTCCGCCCTGCCGTCTGCCGGAGGGCGCAAAGAGGCGCAGCGCCGGTCGGCCTCTGCTGATCGGGCTGCTGACCGGGCTGATGCCCTGCGGCACCCTGTACGCCCTCTGGTTTCAGGCGGCGGCCGCCGGTTCTCCGATCCGCGGCGGGCTGTACGCCCTGTGCTTTTCTCTGGGGACGGCTATCCCCCTCTTTCTCTTCGGAGCCTTTGGGGCGTTTCTCCCCCGCTCCTGGCACCGGGTCCTGGCCAAGCTCAGCGCCCTGCTGGTGACGGGCATGGGCCTCAAAATGCTGCTGACAGGCCTGCGGCTCCTTTCTTGACCGGGAAGCGGCGGCGTGGTATCATAGGCAAGAGGTGATGATCATGCCCCTGGTAGTAGATAAGGAAGCTATGCGCCTGGAGATCCTGATGGCCTTTCAGCGCTGCATCGAGCGAAAACCCCTGACTAAGGTCTCCCTGCGGGATATCGCGGCGGAGGCGGGCATGTCTCACGCCAAGCTCCTCAACTATTTTGACAGCCGTGATGCCCTGGTCGTCAGCTATGTGCGCTACACCAAGGACTTCATGACCGCCAAGTGCAAGGCCTAGTTTGCCGGGCACGACCGGGAAAATTATGAGAGCAACCTGGCCTATCTGAACGCTTTCATGGCCTATGTGGCCGACGGGCAGCCGGGCGAGGAACGGCCCAACGCCACCACCCAGACCTATGTGCTGACCCACTACAGCCCGGAGATCGCCCAGCTGGTCCAGGCGGAGTTTCAGGAGTGGAGGGACACCATGGAGCAGTGCCTCATCGCCGTCTATGGCCCGGAGACGGGCCGGCAGGAGGCGGAGGCCATGATGATCCTCATCGCCGGCACCTTTCTGTGCAACTATGTGGGGGCCCTCTCCCCCGGAAAGCATGAAGATATCAT
>CANQTO010000015.1 GCA_947626785.1 uncultured Oscillospiraceae bacterium | reverse complement strand
TTTCTCATACCTATTTTTCCGTCGTTATTTTTCGCTGCCTTCTTTCATTTTCCTCTTGACTTTTTATTTGCAGACTGCTTTTTGTCTCTATTCTATGGTGGGAAGCTCAGGCCTTACCGTCGCAGCCGAGGACGTCCACGATCTTGTGCTTGACCATGGCGCGGATCGCGTCCCGGGCGGGGCTCAGATACTGGCGCGGGTCGAAGTGGTCAGGGTGCTCGCTGAAGTACTGGCGGATGCTGGCAGTCATGGCAAGACGCAGATCGGAGTCGATATTGATCTTGCAGACAGCCATCCTGGCGGCCTGGCGCAGCTGGTCCTCGGGGACGCCGATGGCGCCGGGCATATTGCCGCCGTTCTCGTTGATGATCTTCACAAACTCCTGGGGAACAGAGGAGGAACCGTGCAGCACGATGGGGAAACCGGGCAGGCGCTTCTCCACCTCTTCCAGAATGTCCAGACGGAGTTTGGGGTCGGTGCCGGGCTTGAACTTATAGGCGCCGTGAGAGGTGCCGATAGCGATGGCCAGAGAGTCGCAGCCGGTGCGCTGCACAAACTCCTGCACGTCCTCGGGGCGGGTGTAAGAGCTGTCCTCAGCGGAGACGTTCACCTCGTCCTCAATGCCGGCCAGGGTGCCCAGCTCGGCCTCGACGACGACGCCGTGATCGTGGGCATACTCCACCACCTGGCGGGTCAGGGCGATGTTCTCCTCAAAGGGCTTGGAGGACGCGTCAATCATGACGGAGGTAAAGCCGCCGTCGATGCAGGACTTGCACAGCTCGAAGCTGTTGCCGTGATCCAGATGCAGCGCGATGGGCAGACCGGTCTCGATAACGGCGGCCTCCACCAGCTTGATCAGGTAAGTATGGTTGGCATAGGCGCGGGCACCCTTGGACACCTGGAGGATCAGAGGAGCGTTCAGCTCCTTGGCAGCCTCGGTGATCCCCTGCACGATCTCCATGTTGTTCACGTTGAACGCGCCGATGGCATAGCCCCCGTTATAGGCCTTTTCGAACATTTCTTTCGTGGTAACCAGTGGCATTTTATCATTCTCTCCTTCAAGTTTTCTTGAAATTTGTACAATTAGCACATTTACAAATTTGCATTTATATTATATCCTCAAAATATACCATAATCAATACCAACATTGGACAAAACAAGCAAAATTTTTACTTTATTTTTGGAGGCATTTTTCCCATGAACGAAAAACTCATCGGCTCCTGCATCTTTGGACAGTCCGGCGGCCCGACCGCGGTCATCAACGCCAGCGCTTACGGCGTCATCAAGGCGGCGCTGGAGGCGGAGGAGATCACCAAGGTCTATGGCGCGGCCCATGGCATTATGGGCGTGCTGGAGGACAAGCTCTATGTGATGGACGAGGAAGACCCCGCGGAGCTGAAGCTCCTGCTGCACACCCCCTCCTCCGAGCTGGGCTCCTGCCGCTATAAGATCGCGGACCCGGAAGAGGACGACACCGACTACAAACGTATTCTGGAGATCTTCAAGAAGTATAATGTGCGTTACTTCTTCTATAACGGCGGCAACGATTCCATGGACACCTGCAACAAGATCAGCCGCTACATGGAGTCCGTGGGCTATGAGTGCCGGGTCATGGGCGTGCCCAAGACCATCGACAACGACCTCTACGGCACTGACCACTGCCCCGGCTTTGCCAGCGCCGCCAAATATATCGCCACCTCCTGCATGGAGATCAACAAGGACGCCCGCGTCTACGAGAGCGGCATGATCACCATCGTGGAGATCATGGGCCGCCACGCTGGCTGGCTGACTGCTAGCGCCGCCCTGGCCACGGAATTCGGCTCTGGCCCGGATCTGATCTACCTGCCCGAGTGCGATTTTGAGATGGACAAGTTCCTGGAGGATGTGGATAAATTGTACAAAGCCAACGGCAAGGTGCTGGTGGCCGTGTCTGAGGGCATCCACTATGCCGACGGCAGCTTCGTCTCCGAGGCCAAGACCTCCGCGACCGACGGCTTCGGCCACGCCCAACTGGGCGGCACAGCTTCCCACCTGGCAGAGGTGGTGAAAAATCACACCGGCGCCAAGGTCCGCGGCATCGAGCTGAGCTTGCTCCAGCGCTGCGGCGCTCACCTGGCCTCCGCTACCGATATCAACGAGGCCTTCGGGGCCGGCCAGGAGGCCGTGCGGCAGGCCGTCTCCGGGGTCAGCGGCCAGATGGTGGCCTTCAAGCGGGAGACCGTGGACGGAAAGTACGTCTGCAAGATGGAGCTTCTGCCTCTCTCCGCAGTCGCCAACTACGAGAAGAAGGTCCCCATGGAGTGGATCAACGCCGAGCACAACGGCCTCAAGCACGAGCTCATCGACTATGTGCTGCCCCTGATCCAGGGCGAGCCGGAGCTGCCGCTGGAGAATTCCCTCCCCCGCTATGCCAGACTCAAGAAGGTCCTGGCCAAATAAGAGTGCCCTATTCGAAAGAGCGTCCCAATGGCGGGGCGCTCTTTTATTATAGCATATATCATCGTTTCTGTCTGCCTTCTTGAGGAAATTTAAGGATCTTAAGAAACCGGTCACAGATTGCGGATCTGGTTTTGTATCAGCGTCCCTACCGTATCAGCCAGCAGGCTCAGGGACTGGATGCGGGCAAAATCCCGGCCGTAGACCTGCTTTGCCCCCGGCAGGTCCTCATCGTCTCCGGTGAAGACGCAGATCACGGCGATCCCGTCGGCCCGGGCCAGGCGCACCTCAAAAGCGGTGTCCCGGAGGCCCGCCTGCTTCTCGTAGGTCACCGGCTCCCCCTCCGGCCCGCCGGGTATTTTCTTGATATCGTTGGGCTTGACATCGGAGAGGATGATGAGGAACTTGTGCTCGTAGCCGCTGCCGTTCATCAGGTGGTGGGCGGCCCGGATGGCCAGGCCATCCCGGTTGCAGCCGTTGGAGACGTATTCGAAGATCTTCTCGTTGTCCCCGGGCCGGTCATAGTCCCGGAATACCCGCAGGATCGTATAGCCGGTCATGGAGCAGAAGGACATGACCCGGCAGGGAATGCCGCAGCGGGTCAGAGCCTCGGCGATGATATAGCCCTGGCCGGAGACGGTCTCCTGCCGGCTCTTTTGAGAGGTGGAGGCGTCCAGAAGAATGTCGACGCTCAGATCCCCCATGTCGCTGTTCTCGTTTTTGACGAACACCCGGTCGTCGTTCAGCTTCAGGGCACGCCAGACGGTCCCGCCGTTGATCTGCCCGGAGTTGGCCTTCACGGGAGCCGGGTGGAGATGCAGCAGCACGGAGTTCTGGATCTTCCCCGCAAGCTTTGCGATACAGGTCCTGTTCTGAGAGAGATTGTCCCGGTAGGTCTGCCGGTTGCGGGCGATCTGGGCCGCCTCCCGGCTCTTTTGCAGGGCCTCGAAGCCGTTGTGGATGGTCCCGCTGACGGGCTCGCCCCGGGTAAAGTGCAGGTGGCAGTCCCGGTGGTTGCCGGTGCATAGGAGCTTCTCGACCTCCCGGCTCTGCCAGTCAGAGAAGAGGGGCTTCCCGTACTTCTCCGTCATGAAGACCCGCAGCTCCTCCACGCTCAGCTTGCTGCGGATCTCCTCCCCGTCCCGCCCGGTGTCGCTGCCTCCGTAGCCGTTTGAGGCGCTGAAGAGAAAGCTGATGCCAAATTTCCGGTAGCGGACCTTGGCCCTTCCCTCCCGGCGGCGTTTCAGAGAGAACAACGGGCCTTTTTTCTCTTTCTTTCGCTCTGCGGTACGGATCTGGAACCACTGTGTGAAGAGCTCCTTGGCCTTCCCCACCAGCTCCTCCGTGCTCAGCTCCGGAGAGAACTCCAGCTCATCCAGAAGCTTCAGATCGTACTTGCTCATTTTGGGCTCCTGACCCAGGACCCGCTGGAAATGGGCCAGAGCCAGGCACTCATAGAGCCGGTAGTCGTCCGGATTCTGGCGGGACAGTTCCTCCGTCATGGCCCGGGCGTACTTTAAGCGCAGAGGCCCCAGGGCCGGGCGGGAGGGCAGCTCCCGCTGAAAGACGCAGTTTTCCAACCCAAGCCACAGCAGCCCCTCATAGACCTCGCCGTCCTCATAGCGGTCAAAGGCGGAAAAGAGGCTTTGCAGCTGGGGATAGTCGTAGTGTTTGCGGGCAGCGCCGATGATGCAGTTGAAGTACAGCTCCGCCTGTCCCTGCCCGTCATAGGCTTTGAAGTCCGGCGTGAAGCTGTGATCGCCGGCGGCGGTCCAGATCAGGTTGCAGGCCCGCTTGTTTTGCAGATCGGAAACCGGCTCCATCATGGCTCGAAGAGCTCCTCCGACGGCAGCTCCGGGACGCGGGCGCTGATCAGGTCGGAGACCAGCTGGCGCTCGTAATCGTCAAAGGACTTGTTGATGATGCCAAGCTCCAGGGCCTGGGAGATGGACAGGCCGTTTTTAGCCAGGGAGACCGCCGCGATAAGACCCCGCAGGTCCAGCGCCTTGGTGGAGATCTCCGCGCTCTCACACTTGGCCCGGATCTCCTGAAAGAGCCCGGCCAGCTGTTCGGCAAAGGCGTCCTTCAGCTGGGGATACTGGGCCTTCAGGAGCTTGATGAGGCTCTCCTTGGAGATGATAGGCATGTTGATGACCATAAAGCGGGAGGCCAGGGCCTCGTTAATCTCCCGGGTGCCCGCGTAGCCGTAGTTCATGGTGGCGATAAAGCGGGTGCTGGGGGCCAGGCTGATCCGTTCATAGCCAGGCACATCGATGATGCGCCGGAAATCCAGCGTGGCATGGAGCACGGCCAAGGACTCGTTTTTGGCCATATTGATCTCGTCCAAAACGCCGAAGCCGCCGTACTCGGCGCACTGGGTGATGGGCCCGTGCCGCAGGGTGACCTCCCCGTTTTTAAAGGTGTCTGTCCCGATCAGGGAGGCGGCGTCCGTATTTAAATAGAAGGACACGTCCCAGGCCGGCCGGTCAAAGACCGCCGCCAGGTTCTCAGCCAGGACGTTTTTTCCCGTAGCTTTGGGTCCGACCAGCAGCAGATTTTCCCCGGACAACAGGGCCGTCAGGGCCTTGAGCCAGATCTCTTTCCCGTAATAGTGGAACTTAGGTTTCGGGACCCGGTACCGCTGCTCCTCCGGAGTTGGGTACATCCTGCGAAAGTCCTCAATTCGGGAGATGACGCTCTCGCCGATTCCCTCAGCGCGCAAAAAATCAAGCATAACACAAGCCCCCTGTTCTCGCTCTATTCGGGGAAATTATAGCACTGCTCCCCTCTTTTGTCACCAGGAATCTTGCGTTTTCTTCAAAAGACGGGTATACTTTTGTATATGCACGAATATGCAGGGAGGTATGCAAAATGGCGGCCGTTCAACTGGAGCACCCCTATGTCCGCATCGTCAAGGGCGACGTGATCTCCTACGGAGGCTGTCAGCTCTGGTCTGTCAGCGAGACTCTGCGCCGCTGCGGCTGCGGGCCGGTGGCGGCGCTGGACGCGGCCATTTACGGCAGCCGGGCCCACGGCGGCGGGGACAGGCTCCTGGCTGATCTGCCCCGCGAAGGTCCGATCCCTTTAGAGCTCTACGACCGGCTGCTGCAAAAGCTTGTTCGGCGCTATTTCCCCGTCGTCCCTCCCTTTGGGACGAACCCTACCGCCCTGACTCTGGGCCTAAACCGGCTCTTCCGTGCGGAGGACATTCCACTCAGGGCCCATGTGCTCCCGGCGACCAAGGCCGCCTGGCCCCGGGTCTGGAACAGCCTCCGGCAGGACTCCCCTGCCCTGCTGGCCATCGGCCAGAACTTCCCCAGACTGTGGCAGAAAAACCGCCTGCGCTTTTATATCCGGCGTCCGGATGGGAGTTACGCGCCCGCCTCCGGAGCCAAGGCCCATTTCGTGACCGCGACCGGTATGGAGGACGAGTGGCTGCGGATCTCCTCCTGGGGCAGGCTGTATTACATCCGTCTGCCGGAATTCGACCGCTATGTGGAAGAGCACAGCGCCAGCTTGATATGCGGTGTGATCTCTATACAAAAAATCTCCGGCTGAAATGGCCGGAGATTTTTTGCAGCTGTCGCATTTGAAATTATTTGACGCTGAAGAGCAAATCGCCATAGGAGGGATAGGGCCAGAACTTGGCGGAGGTGTGGGTCTCCATCTCGTCCACTACGATGCGCAGCTCGTTCATGCAGGCGAAGATCACGTCCTTGTAGTACCGGGCCAGTTCAAGGCTGTTGCTGATGTTTTTGACCTCCATGACGGCCTCCTCCAGAGCCTTCGCCTTGGCGACGGCAGAGGCGGTCAGAGCGCTGATCTTCGCGGCCAGCTCGGTCTCGTAGCTGGCGTCGATATCGGCGCTGAGGGCCTTCTTGGACAGGGCCGCGTCCGTGAGGGCCTTGGAGTAGGCGCAGACGGCGGGGAAGATATCCTTCCAGACCATGTCCAGCATGGTCAAGGCCTCAATATGCAGCACCTTGCAGTAGTTCTCCAGCTTGATCTCGTAGCGGGCGTGCATTTCGCTGTATGAGTAGACCTTGTGCCGGGTGAAGAGCTCTACATTCTTGGGGGACAGATAGTAGGGCACGCAGTCGGGAGTGGACTTCAGGTTCAGCAGTCCCCTCTTCTCCGCCTCGGCGATCCAGGCGTCGTCATAGCCGTTGCCGTTGAAGATGATGCGCTTGTGCTCCTTGATGACCTTCTTGATCAGGTCGTGCAGAGCGGTCTCAAAATCGTCGGCGCCCTCCAGAATATCGGCGTACTGCCGCAGGGACTCGGCAACGGCGGTGTTCAGCACCACGTTCGCGCCGGAGATGGAGTGGGCGGAGCCCAGCATACGGAACTCGAATTTGTTGCCGGTGAAGGCAAAGGGAGAGGTCCGGTTCCGGTCGGTGGTATCCCGGGGGAACTTGGGCAGCACGTGGACGCCGACCTTCATCAGCTCCGTCTCTTTGCCGCCGTAGGGCTCATCGTTCTCAATGGCGGTGAGGATGCTCTCCAGCTCGTCGCCCAGGAACATGGAGACCACAGCGGGAGGGGCCTCGTTTGCGCCCAGACGGTGGTCGTTGCCAGCAGAGGCCACGGCAATCCGCAGCATATCCTGATAGTCGTCCACGGCCTGGATGACCGCGCAGAGGAAGAGCAGGAACTGAGCGTTCTCATAGGGGGTCTCGCCGGGCTCCAGGAGGTTGACGCCGGTGTTGGTGGTAATGGACCAGTTGTTGTGCTTGCCGCTGCCGTTGACGCCGGCAAAGGGCTTCTCGTGCAGCAGGCAGACCATGCCGTGCCGCTTGGCCACCTTCTGCATCATCTCCATGGTGAGCTGGTTGTGGTCGGCGGCGATGTTGGTGGTGGTAAAGATGGGGGCCAGCTCATGCTGGGCCGGGGCGACCTCGTTGTGCTCGGTCTTGGCCATGATCCCCAGCTTCCAGAGCTCGTCGTTCAGCTCCTTCATAAAACAGGCGACCCGGCTCTTGATAGCGCCGAAGTAGTGATCCTCCAGCTCCTGGCCCTTGGGGGGCTTGGCGCCGAAGAGGGTGCGGCCGGTGTAGATCAGGTCCTTGCGCTTTTCGTAGACATCCTTGTCAACGAGGAAATACTCCTGCTCAGGGCCCACAGTCGTCTTGATAGAGGTCACGTCCTCATTGCCGAAGAGCTTGATGACCCGCATGCCTTCCCGGTTGATGGCCTCCATGGAGCGCAGGAGGGGGGTCTTCTTGTCCAGAGCCTCGCCGCTGTAGGAGCAGAAGGCGGTGGGGATGCACAGCACGCCGTCCTTGATAAAAGCGTAGGAGGTGGGGTCCCAGGCGGTGTAGCCCCGGGCCTCAAAGGTGGCCCGCAGGCCGCCGGAGGGGAAGCTGGAGGCGTCCGGCTCGCCCTGGATGAGCTCCTTGCCGGAGAACTCCATAATGACCCGGCCGCCGTCGATGGGGGAAATGAAGCTGTCGTGCTTCTCAGCGGTGATGCCAGTCATGGGCTGGAACCAGTGGGTGAAGTGGGTGGCCCCCTTCTCGATGGCCCAGTCCTTCATGGCGTTGGCGACGACTACGGCGGCCTCGCTGCTCAGGCGGCGGCCGTCCTTGATGGAGCGCTGGACCTGCTTGAACACGTCTTTGGGCAGGCGGGCGCGCATCACGGAGTCGTTAAAAACCATAGAGCCGAAAATTTCTGTTACGTCACTCATCTTAATGACCTCGTTTCCTTAATTTTGATACTTTTAAGCGCGGGATCATGATAAAAAGCGGCAAAGACGCCTACGCACGACGTCTTTGCCGTTTCAATACGTGGGATTATAGGACCATTGCGGCTGTTTGTCAACAGATCGCGGGCGATTTTGTGAGATTGCATCAAAAACAGAGCACGACCTCCGCCCGATTCGGCCGCTTTGCCTATTCTTCATAGGTGCGGATGATCCGCTCCGCCACATCCCGGAGCCGCTCCCCCGCGTCCATGGCGGTCTTCTCCAGATAGCGGTGAGCCTCCCCCTCGCTCATTTTAAAGCGCTGGATCAGCAGGAGTTTGGCGCGGCTGACGAGCCGGGTGTCATCCAGCTTCCGGCGGAGGCTGTTGGTGCGCTGCTGCATGGAGCGCAGGCGGGCGCACAGGGCCAGCAGCTGGGGCAAGGCCTGCTCCAGACGGTCAGCCGTGCCCAGCAACAGCCCGGAGGCCACGCAGGAGGCGGCCAGGCTCTCCAGCTCCCCCTCCCCGGCCAGCAGCAGGACTCCCGCGTAGCTGCGCCCGGCGATCTCCACCGCCAGGTCAAAATCCTCCCGGCCGAGGATAACGGCGTCCGCCGGAGCCTCGCTCAAAAGAGACAGCAGCTCAGCGGCTGGCACGGTGCGCAGCTCGGCCTGGACACGCAGGGTGGGGAGCAGCCGGGCGGCGCGCCTTTCCACGCCGGCACAGCCGGCGGATATCAGGATGCACATTTTTCGGACCGCCGCCATAAAAGCTTGCTCCCCTCTTTTTTATCAGCACCCGCTCTGGCCGTAGTTGGACAGCACACGGGCGGACGGATCGTTCACGTCGCAGCCCTCCCAGCTCCGGTTGGGCATCCAGAAGTCCTTGACCATGGGCGCCTGGCCGGGATAGTATTTCTCGAAGATCTCCCGGTACAGCAGGCTCTCCTTGGTGAAGGGCCGGGCAAAATCGTATTTGGCCCGGGCCGCCTCGTACTCCTCGTCGGTGTACAGGCCCTCGGCGTACTCCTTCAGATCGTCCACCATGGAGTGCCCCACCGCATCGGAAAAGGCCGCTTTCTGCCGCCAGAGGATGCCCTCCGGCAGGATATGGTCATCGGCAAAGGCCCTGCGCAGCAGGTACTTGCCCATGCCGTAGCTGTTGAGCTTGAGAGCCGGGTCCACGCTCATCACATAGCGCACGAAATCCAGGTCGCCAAAGGGCACCCGGGCCTCCAGGGAGTTGACGGAGATGCAGCGGTCGGCCCGGAGCACGTCGTACATATGCAGCTCGTCGATCCGCTTTTTGGCCTCCTGCTGGAAAGCCTCGGCGGAGGGGGCAAAGTCCGTGTACTTATAGCCGAAGAGCTCGTCGGAGATCTCCCCCGTCATCAGGACCCGCACGTCCGTCTGTTCATGGATGGCCTTGCAGCACAGATACATGCCCATGCTGGCCCGGATGGTGGTGATGTCATAGGTGCCCAGCAGGGCAATGACCTCCTCCAGGGAGTCCAGGACCTGCTGGCGGGTCATGATGACCTCCGTGTGCTCCGCGCCGATGAACTCCGCCGCCTGGCGGGCATATTTCAGGTCGATGGCGTCCAGATCCATGCCGATAGCGAAGGTCCTGATCTTCCGGTGCAGGAGCTTGGCGGAGATAGCGCAGACCAGGCTGGAGTCCAGCCCGCCGGAGAGCAGAAAGCCCAGGGGCGCGTCCGCGTCCAGGCGCTTCTCCACCCCGGCGATAAGCTTTTCGCGGATCTTGGCGCAGACCGTGTCCAGATCGTCCTCAGAATAGCTGGAAACAGTGGTCAGGTCCGCATAGCGGACGAACTTGCCGCCGGCGTAGTAGTGCCCCGGCGGGAAAGGCAGGATCTCCGGGCACAGGCCCACCAGGTTCTTAGCCTCGGAGGCAAAGACCGGCGCGCCGTCGGCCAGATAGCCGTAGTACAGGGGCCGGATGCCGATGGGGTCCCGGGCGGCGATGAGCTCATCCTTCTCCCAATCATAGAGAATCATGGCAAACTCCGCGTCCAGCAGAGAGAACATATCCAGACCGTGCTCCTTGTACAGGGGAAGAATGATCTCGCAGTCCGAGTCGCTCCTGAAGGAGTACTTCCCCTCCAGCCCCTTTTTCATCTTCCGGAAGCCGTAGAGCTCCCCGTTGCAGATCACCATGTCCCTGCCTAGGTGGAAGGGCTGCATGCCCTCCTCGTGCAGGCCCATGATGGCCAGCCGGTGAAAGCAGAGCAGGCCGCTGCCCGCCTTCTCAATGCGGGTCTGATCCGGTCCGCGGGAGACCGTCCGGTCGAAGAAGGGCCGGACGCTTTTCTCATCCAGCGTGGGAGAGAGGAAACCCATGATCGAACACATAAGAAAAAGCACCTCCGAATTTTGCGCAGCCGTCCATAAACTATTAGGACGAATAGCTGCCGATCCGCGGTGCCACCTAACTTACTGCCGAAGCAGTCCCTTATCGAGCTCAGACAAGCCCGTGTGCCATAACGCCGCACAGCGCGTCTCCCCTACTCGGCCGGCTGGCCTTTGGGTTCACGGCTCCGGAGGGTTATTCTCCTGGCGCTTGCTGCCGGGCTTCCACCATTTCCCGGCTCGCTGTGAGCAGCCTTCCAGGCTACTTGGCTCCATCAATGCCTTTGACTCTATGGAGGGCTTTTTAAAAGCCCTATGATGGCTTTATTATACAGCGGCGCTTTTTTCCCGTCAAGAACGCAATATGACCAAAGATTGCCCACAAGTAAAATGCAAAAAGCGGAGTATTTCACAAAATTGCGTTAGATTTTGAGCAAAAGGGCGGAAAATAGGATGAATTTGTCAGCCGCCGGGACTGCCCGGCGGCTGACGGAGGCATTATTCGGTGCGCAGGGCCTCCACCGGGTCCTTCTTGGCGGCGAGGCCGGAGGGAATGAGCCCGGCGATAAAGGTCAGGACCACGCTGATAACGACCAGCGCCGCGCCGCCCACCGGCGGCAGGGTGGCGTTAAGCGCCTGGATGCCGGTCAGGTCGTGGACGATGATGTTGATGGGGATATTCAGCAGCAGGGTCATCCCTATGCCGATGGCGCCGGCGGTGAAGCCGATGATAAAGGTCTCGGCGTTAAAGACCCTGGACACGTCCTTCTTGGAGGCGCCGATGGCCCGGAGGATACCGATCTCCTTGGTGCGCTCCAGGACGCTGATATAGGTGATGATGCCGATCATGATGGAGGAGACCACCAGGGAGATAGCCACAAAGGCGATGAGCACGTAGCTGATCACGTTGATGATCGTGGTGATAGAGCTCATCAGGATCGCCACCACGTCGGTATAGCTGATCTGGTCCTCTTCCTCTACGGTGTCGTTGTAGTGGCTGATGGCGTCGGCGATGCTGTCCTTGTCCTCAAAGGTGGAGGCGTAGATGTTGATGATGCTGGGGCTGTCCAGGTCCACATAGCCCAGCTTCTTCAGGGTGTCCTTCAGGCTGCTCTCGGAGTATACGGGAGGCATGGCGTTGTCGTAGATCCAGAGATAGTCGTCCTCCTCCAGGGCCAGCTTCTGGAAATCCTCCACCAGTTCCCGGTCGGAGAGCTTCTCGTACATGGCCCGCATCTGGATGCCGTACTGCTCCTTGACCTGTTCGCCGATCATCTGCTCCACGTAGTCAAAGAGCGTGTCGTCGTCCATCTGCTCCAGAAAGGAGGCGTACTCCGGGTAGTAATCCAGGACCATGTCCTCGATATCGCTGCGGGTGGTGCCCTCCATCTGCTCGTCGATCAGATCCTGGACATAGTCGTCCTCGGGCACGCACATGTAGTCGATATACACGTCTGCCAGCTCTTCCTCGGTGGCGCTGGCCAGATAGTCCTGGGCGGCCTGGGTCTTCTTGCTATTGGTGAGGGCCTCGTCGCCCTCGTCCAGGAAGGGCAGGCCGGTGAACACTTCCGTCTTCGGATCTTCCAGCTGCTTTTTGACCAGGTCCTTCTGCTCGGCCTCGGCCATGATGTGCTCCACCAGGGCGTGGGTGTATCCGATGGAACCGGTGAGCATGCCGGACAGGGCGTCCGCGTTCTGACGGACGATGCCCACCACCTTGACCTCCATGCCGTTGTTATACAGGGTCCGCAGGCCCAGGTCCTCTTCGGCTAAGTTGATATACTCTCCGGTCTCCTCGTCGTACTGGTACTGGTCCGAGGGATAGATATAGCGGATGGACATGTTGCACACGTCCTCATAGCTCCAGCTCTCGGATTCTACCTCGACGGTCTCCTGGGAAATAAAAGCCTGCATATCGTCGGTGATCTTGCTGTTGGACTTGAGGCCCAGGGCATAGAGCACCATGTCGGAGATCTCGTTGTTCTGGTCAACGACCAGCACGGCCTCGTCATAGTTTTCCGGCCATTTGCCGTAGAGCATGTCGTACTGCTCCTCCAACAGCGGATTGACCAACTCGCCGTTTTCTCCTGGCAGCATCTCCTGCCAGACATTGGCGACAGAATAGTAGGAGCCGTAGGTGGAGAAGAAGGAACTGTAGTCCCCGCCATAGGTAGCGCTCATGGCGCTCTGGAGGAGCTCCACGATATCCGTCTTGACGATGTTGCCGTCCACATCTTCCGCGTAGAAATTCAGGTCCATGTCATAGGAATATTGAATGGAGCTGACGTACTGGGAGATCTCACTGTTCGGGTCGTCCAGATAGCTCTTGAAGGCCTTCAGGTTGTTGGTCTCCCGCTCGGCGGAGATCATGGAGTTCATCAGGTCGTACATGATGGTGCTGGAGTACACGGCGTCCTTCTCGTGCCGGTTTTCAATGGCGCTGGCCTGGACGCCCATGAGGGAAGAGATCATGCCGGACATATCCACCGTCTCCGCCTGGATGGTGATGGGGTAGCTGGAGAGGGTGTCCTCCTGCACCTTGTCGATGTAGTTCTGGATGCCGTTGGAGAGGGACATGATGAGGGCGATGCCGATGATGCCGATGCTGCCGGCAAAGGCTGTCAGGATCGTCCGGGCCTTTTTGGTCAGCAGGTTGTTGGTAGAGAGGGACAGAGCGGTAAAGAAGCTCATAGCGGGCTTGCGCCGGTGCCCCTGCTGATCCGCGATCTCTTCCCCGCTGGAATAGGGGTCGCTGTCGGCGGTGATGAGTCCGTCCTTCAGGCGGATAATGCGCCCGGCGTACTCGTTGGCAAGCTCCGGGTTGTGGGTGACCATGATGATGAGCTTATCCTTGGAGATCTCTCGGAGGATATCCATGATCTGTACGGAGGTGTCCGAGTCCAGAGCGCCGGTGGGCTCGTCGGCCAGCAGGATGTCCGGGTCATTGACCAGGGCCCGGGCGATGGCCACACGCTGCATCTGGCCGCCGGAGAGCTGGTTGGGCTTCTTATTGAGCTGGTCGCCCAGACCCACCTTCTCCAGCGCCTCCACAGCCCGGTTCCGCCGCTCAGAAGCGCCCACGCCGGACAGAGTCAGCGCCAGCTCCACGTTGGACAGCACCGTCTGGTGGGGGATTAGGTTATAGGACTGAAACACAAAGCCGATGGAGTGGTTCCGGTAGGCGTCCCAGTCCCCGTCGTTGAAGTTTTTGGTGGACTTGCCGTTGATGATCAGATCGCCGCTGGTATACTGATCCAGGCCGCCCACGATGTTCAGCAGCGTCGTCTTGCCGCAGCCGGAGTGGCCCAGAATGGCGACGAATTCATGCTCCCGGAATTCCAGATCGATCCCCTTCAGCGCGTGAACGGTGGACTCCCCCACAAAATAATCCTTTTTGATGGCCTTGAGTTTCAGCATGGTGTTCCCTTCATTTCAACTATTTATTGACAGGCAGAAAAATATAAGGTAAAATAACAACGCTTTTGATAAGCCCTCGTAGCTCAGCAGGATAGAGCGTTCGCCTCCTAAGCGAAAGGCCACGCGTTCGAATCGCGTCGAGGGTGCCAGAACAACTATCGGAGCAGGGTCCGCCCTGCTCCGGCTTTTTATGCCTAAAGCAAGCTCTGCTCAATTTCGCTTATTCTATCATGTAAAATCGTTTTTGTCTGCATGGACGCTTAAGTTTTCTTTAAAAATTCACAATTTTCCCGGCAGTGCTGGAAATATTTGATCCTTGCAACTTCACCTGTGTGCCCCTACAATGGAGGAAAGTACATAGAAACGGTGAAGCCTATGAAACTGAAAGCGATCGTCGGCCGGATGCTCCGCATGTGCCCAGCGGCCTGGACGGTCTTTATCCGTAGTTTGCAGCTCTGCTGCTTCCTGCTTTTCTGTTCCTTCATGCTGCTGCTGAAATGGAACGGCAGCATGACGGACGGCTACGAGCACTACATGACGGCCATGGCCCTGGAAGAGAACTGCCAGGCCCTGCTGCTGGTCGCCGTGCTGGTGTCGGTCTGCATCGAAGACCGTCAGAGCTGAAGGTCAAAAAACTCCTCCCGGCTCATCAGCGTGTTCAGCACCTCCAGCAGCCCATCCGCCGTCAGCCGCTCCGGCAGCTCCAGCCGCTTGAGGAGCTGCCGGCGCAGATACCGGCTGTTTTCCCGGCCGCTGAGGCCGCGGGCATACAGATCTGCCTTGGTGATCGGCTCCCGGGCCTCCCGCTCCGGGCTCTCGTCCACGGTGGCTCCCGCCCTCAGCAGGGCCTGGACCAGCACCTCCTGGGACATGCCCTCTACGCCAAGCTTTCCCTCCTTAGAGGGAGAGCTCTTGCGCCGTTCCCGGCCGTAGACATCGGGGACATAGGCGTGCTTGACCAGGGCCGGGTCCAGGGATGAGCGGATGTAGTTTCGGATCACAAAGCCCGCCCCGTCCGGGTCCGTCAGAACGATGAGCCCTCTTGCCTGGGCGATCCGGCGCAGCAGCGCCAGTTTCTCCCGGTCGTTGAAGATACCGAAGCCTGAGCTCTCCAAGATCAGCGTATCCACCGCCTGGCTCAGCGTATTTTTGTCGTACCGCCCTTCCACCAGGACGGCCTCTTTGATCTTAAGCACCGCAGTTCCCCGCCGCTATCCGCAGCACCGCTTCCTTCAGCAGCTCCCGGTCGTCCTGGCCGCTGCTCTTGATCCTGTAATCCGTCTCGGCGCAGATCTCCACCGCCCGCTTCAGCTGAGGCAACGTGAAGCCCCGGGCCGAACCGATCAGCCTGGAGGCGATAAAATCGTGCTTGATGCCGCAGGCCTCCATCACATATTTGCTCCCCAGATCTTGCTCGAGGGCAAGCCGGGCCGCGTAGAGCTTGCGCATCTGAAGGCCCAGCATGGCCAGCATGGGGATGGCCTCATTATTCTTATCCGCCAGCAGCTCCGCCAGGACGGACATGGCGGCGTTGTTTTTTTTCTGGGCGATCAGGTCGGTCATGTCGAAGATCACGGCCTCCGGCAGATGGTGGGCCACCGCGTCCACATCCTCCACCGTGACCCGCTCCCCCTGGGCGTAGGCAGCCAGCTTTTCGATCTCCGGGATCAGGCCGCTCATCAGATCGCCGCTGACGAAGATCAGCCGCTGGGCCGCCTCCAGGCTGATGCCCTTCCCGGCGGCCGCAAAGCGGCGGCTGAGCCAGTCGATCAGCATGCCCTGGGACTGCTGGGTGAATTTCAGCTCCCGGGCCGTCTGCCGCAGGCTCTTGATGAGCTTCAACCGTCCGTCCGGTTCATAGCGGGCGTTCTGGACGAAGGCCACCGTGCAGTAGTCCGGGATATCCGCCAGCAGGGCGGCGAATTTCTCCGGCTCCTTCAGCTTGTTGATGTCCACGTCCCGCAGTTCCACAAAGCTCCGCTCCGTCATAAAGGGCAGGGCATCCACCGCAAAGCGCAGCTCGTCCGGGTCCAACTCCGGACCGTCCAGCCGCTTATAGCTGAAGCTGTCCTCCCCTTCCGGCAGGCAGATCTTCTTGAGCTGTGAGAGATACTGCTCCCGCAGATAGTCCTCCGGGCCCCACAGCAGATACAGCCGCTCCGGCCCCGTCTCCTTCAGGCGGCGCAGCTCCGCGTTGTAATTGAGCCGCTCTTCATTTTTTGCCTTTTTTGCCATCGCTTCACCCGATCCGAAACTCCACCGTTCCGTTCAAATCCGTTCTGTAGATCGTAAATCCGTAGGCGCTCAGCCGCTCCAGGGTCTCATAGGTGGGGTGCCCGTAGGAGTTGAGGCCCACGCTGACGACTGCCGTCCCGCCGCCCACGGCGCTCAAAAGCTCGCCGCTGGAGGCGTTCCGGGAGCCGTGGTGCCCGGCGATGAGCAGCTCTACCCCGCTCAGGTCCGTCTTTTCCGCCAGCTCCCTCTCCACAGTCTTCGGCGCGTCGGCGGTGACCAGCATATCGTAGTCGCCCAGGGAGACGAGAGCCGTCACGCAGCGCTCGTTCAGCCCGCCGGTCTCCCCCGGTGCGAAGAGCCGCGCCTGAATACCGCCGATGTTGAGCGTCTCATCCTGCGATACGGTCCGGACCTCTGTGCCGTGGGACTGAGCCTTCTCCAATATTTCCGTCAAAAGCCCGTCCTCGTCGTCGGGGTCCTCCGGCATCAAAATCAGCTTCACGTCCGCCATCTCCATCAGCATGGTCACGCCGTTGGCGTGGTCCGCGTGCAGATGGGTCAGTAGCAGCGCGTCTATTTGCTGTCTGCCCCGGCTGCGGAGATAGGCCCCCGCCGTCTCCCCGGCGTTGTTCAGGCTCCCGATGCCGCCGCAGTCGATGAGGAAGGTCTTGTCTCCGGAAAATACGCTCAGGCACTGGCCCTGCCCCACATCCAGAACAGACATTACGCCCCGGCCGGAGGCGTATACCGCCTTCACAGTCAGCAGATTCACCGCCAGCGTCACAGCGGCCAGAACTGTGGGAAATAAGAGCTTGAAGCGCAGCTTGGCCCGGCTGAGGGCGGCCATGATAAACAGGCCGTAGCAGAGGGCGACCCACCAGCCGGTAAAGGCGCTCTGGGTATAGATGGCGGCAAAGGGGATGCGGGAGATCAGACTGGCGGCCGCGAACAGATAGCGGGCCGGCCAGGAGACCAGCCAGGCAGCGGCCGCGCCCAGAGGCAGCAGCGCCACAGACAGGGCACAGGCCAGGACCACCCCGCAGAAGCAGAGGGACACCGCCCAGAGGCAGAGGATATTGGCCAGAGGCGCCAGCAGGGACACTGTCCCGAAATGCAGCGCCGACAGCGGCACCGTAAAAGCCGCCACACTGACGGAGCTGGCCGCCACTGCCAGGGGCTTGCGGAGCAGCTTGCGCCGCTTTTTGGAGAGGGGCCGGCTGAAGGCTCCGTAGATCCGCTCCGTCAGGCAGCAAATGCCCGCCGTGGCGGCAAAGGACAGCTGGAGGCTGACGCTGGCCGCCGCGTAGGGGTTGGCCAGTAAGATCAGCGCCAGGGCCAGGGACAGAGAGGTCACCGGGTCGTTCTCCCGGTCCGCCACCGGAGCAAAGAGCAGCAGGCTCTGCATGACCCCGGCCCGGACCGCTGAGGGTCCCGCGCCCACCACCAGCACGAAAAGCCAGATCAGCGCAATGGAGAGCAGGGCGCTTTTCCGCGTTCTGCCCAGCAGCAGCTGCATAAGGCTCGCCAGGAAGGCGATGTGCATCCCCGAGACGGCCACGATGTGCATCAGCCCCGCCCGGCTCAGGGACAGGTACAGGGCCTCGTCCTCGTACAGGCCGCTCTTGTCCCCCAGGGTCAGGGACTTCATAAAGACCGCCGTGTCCGCCGGGAAGATCCGGTCGATCCGGTCCAATATGGCCCGGCTGAGCCTGGCAGGCAGAGCGGAGAGCACAAAGCCCGGCTCTGACAGCTCCGCCTCCGTGCGGGCGTTCATGAGCAGATAGATATTCTGGGAATTGTAGTAGTCATAGGGCTCGCCGTAGCGGGTATCCGCCGCGGAGAGCCGGGCAGTCATGGAAAAGCGCTGGCCCGGTACAGCTCCGCGCAGGGCCTCGCCGCTGTCATAGAGCAGGGCCCGAAGACGGGGCAGCCCCTCTGTCTCCAGCAGGACCTCCGTCCGGCAGTAGTCGTCATAGAGCCGGGGATATTCCAGCACCCGGCCGGAAATCTCCAAGGTCTGCCCGTCCAGCTGGCGGGCCTTTTCCGTGCTGCCCAGGGCATGCCCGTAAAAGCACAGCAGGCCCAGCGCAAAGGCAAACAGTCCGATCACCACGCCCCGGAGCCATTTCCGGCGCAGCAGAAGCAGCCCCGCCCCCGCGGCCGCAAACAGCGCGGCCAGCAGCAGGAGAGAGCCCAGCGGAAATATGTAATTGGCCGCGAAGACCGCCGCGGAAAAGCCCAGACATCCGGCAGCCAACCTACGCACCGCTTCTCACCTGCCGCCCGTTTATGTACGTACACAGCCGCGGGGCGCACCCTGCGGCTGTATTGCATCATACCATCTTCTCGGAGAGCTTCAAACCGCCCAGGAGGTGGAAATGCAGGTGCATCACCGTCTGGCCACCGTCCTCGCCGCAGTTGTTGATGACCCGGTAGCCATTGTCCAGGCCCTCAGCCTTGGCGATCTTAGCGATGGCTTCAAAGCACTTGGCTACCAGCTGGGAGTTGGTCTCATCGATGGCTCTTGCGCAGCAGACGTGCTCCTTGGGGACCACCAGGATGTGCACCGGCGCCTGGGGGTTGATGTCCCGGAAGGCGTAGACCGTCTCGTCCTCATACACCTTGGTCGAGGGGATCTCCCCGGCGATGATCTTGCAGAACAGGCAATCGTCTTTCATAATCTATAGCTCCTTTTAAAATGATTATTTCAGTTTGGCGGACACGAAATCGTCCACAGAGGCCAGCGCGTCGTCCAGCTTCAGGACATCCCGGCCACCGCCCATGGCGGAGTCCGGCTTTCCGCCGCCGGAGCCGCCGCAGACAGCGGTGACGGCCTTGATCACGTCCCCGGCCCGGACGCCGGCCTTGACGGCCTCCTTACCGCAGACGGCCAGGAAGGAGATCTTCTCCCCCTTGACGGCGGCCAGCACGGCCACGATCTTCTCCTCCTTGTCCCGGAGGAAGTCGCCCATCCGGCGCAGCTCGTTTGCGTCCTTCTCCCCAACGGCGGCGGTCAGCACCTTCAGGCCGCCCACGGGCTTGGCCGCCAACAGAAACTGCCGGGCGGAATTCAGCTCTTCCTTGTTCTTGTAGTCCTCCACCGCTTTGCGCAGGGCCTTGATCTCCTCGATCTGGGCCGCGGCCTTCTCTGCCAGCTCCGCGGGCTTGACCTTCAAAAGCGCGGCCAGGTTCAGAAAATCCCGCTGCTCGGCCAGCAGCTCGTTCATGGTCTGTTTGCCGGTGATGGCCTCGATCCGCCGGACGCCGGAGGCAACTGACCCCTCGCTCTTGATGAGGAAGGACCCGGCCTTGGCGGTGTTGTCCAGGTGGGTGCCGCCGCAGAGCTCCACGGAGAAGCCGGACATGTCCACCACGCGGACGCGCTCGCCGTATTTTTCGCTGAAGAGGGCCATCGCGCCCTTGGCTTTGGCCTCCTCCATGCTCATCTCTTCTACGGTCACGTCGTAGCCGGTCAGGATGGCGTCGTTGACGATCTCCTGGACCTTCTCCAGCTCCTCGCTGCTGAGGGCAGCAAAGTGGGTGAAGTCAAAGCGGAGGCGGTCCGGCTCCACCAGAGAGCCCGCCTGCTGCACATGCTCCCCCAGGACCTGCCGCAGAGCGGCCTGGAGCAGATGGGTGGCCGAGTGCGCCCGGGCGATGGCCCGGCGGCGCTGGGCGTCATAGGAGACCTCCACCTCATCCTCCACAGCTAAGGTGCCGGAGACCAGCTCGCCGCTGTGCAGGACCTTTCCGCCCTTGGTCTTCTGGGTGTCGGTCACTTTAAAGAGGGCTTCGCCCTTTCTGATGAAGCCGTGGTCTCCCACCTGGCCGCCCATCTCGGCGTAGAGCGTCGTCCGGTCCAAGACCAGGACGCCCTTCCGGCCGGCGGTCAGGATGCCGGTCAGCTCCCCGTCTGCCAGGATGGCCTGGATCTTGGCCGCGCAGTCCTGCTGGGTGTAGCCCAAAAACGCAGTGGGCGTCTTGTCGATATCGCCCAGCTCCACGCGCTCCCAGCCCAGGTCGCCCAGAGCCTTACGGGCCTCCCGGGCCCGGGTCTTCTGGGCCTCCATCTCCGCCTGGAAGGCCTCCTGATCCACGGTCATGCCCTCATCGGCGCACATCTCTCTTGTCAGGTCGATGGGAAAACCGTAGGTATCGTAGAGCTTGAAGGCGTCGGAGCCGGAGAAGACGGTCTCCCCCTTGGCCTTGTGCCCGGCCAGCAGCTCTGCAAAAATGCGCAGGCCGCCGTCGATGGTGCGGGCGAAGTTCTCCTCCTCCACATGGATGACCTTGGTGATATAGTTCTGCCGCTCCACCAGCTCCGGGTAGGCCGTGCGGTTTTCGTGGATCACCGTGTCGCAGACCCGGTACAGGAAGGGCTCCGTCACGCCCAAGAGGCGCCCGTGCCTGGCGGCCCGGCGCAGCAGACGGCGCAGCACGTAGCCCCGGCCCTCGTTGGAGGGCTGGACCCCGTCGGCGATCATCATGGTGGCCGAGCGGATATGGTCGGTGATGATGCGCAGGGACACGTCCTTGGCCTTGCTCTCGCCGTAGTGGGCGCCGGTGATCTCGGAGACCTTGTTGGTGATGTTCATCACCGTGTCCACATCAAAGAGGGAGTCCACCTCCTGGCAGACGCAGGCCAGGCGTTCCAGGCCCATGCCGGTGTCGATGTTCTTCTGGGCAAGGTCGCTGTAGTGGCCCTGCCCATCGTTGTCGAATTGGGAGAAGACGTTGTTCCAGACCTCGATATACCGGTCGCAGTCACAGCCCACGGTGCAGTCAGGCTTTCCGCAGCCCTTGTCGGGGCCCCGGTCGTAGTAGACCTCAGAGCAGGGCCCGCAGGGTCCGGAGCCGTGCTCCCAGAAATTGTCCTCCTTGCCGAAGCGGAAGATCCGCTCCGGGGCGATGCCGATTTCGTCCCGCCAGATGGCGAAGGCCTCGTCGTCATCCACATACACGGAGGGATAGAGCCGGTCCGGGTCCAGGCCCACCCACTCGGGGCTGGTCAGAAATTCCCAGGTCCAGGCGATGGCCTCGTGCTTAAAGTAGTCCCCGAAGGAGAAGTTGCCCAGCATCTCAAAAAAGGTGCCGTGGCGGGCCGTGTGGCCGATGTTGTCGATATCGCCGGTGCGGATGCACTTCTGGCAGGTGCAGACCCGGCGGCGGGGCGGCTCCTGGTCTCCGGTGAACCAGGGCTTCATGGGGGCCATGCCGGAGTTGATGAGCAGCAGGCTCGCGTCGTTCTGCGGGATCAGCGAGAAGCTGGGCAGGCGCAGATGCCCCTTGCTCTCAAAAAAGCGCAGGAACATCTCCCGCAGCTGATTCAGCCCGTATTTTTCCAAATTCACTGTCTTTTCCATCTCTTCCTCCAAAAAATAGCCTTCGCCCCTGAACAGGGGCGAAGGTCGATTCGCGGTACCACCCTGATTTGCCGCCGAGGCGGCTTCTCAACGCCCGATAACGCAGGCCTGCGTCCCGGTCTCCCGGGAGGGCTCGGAAACGGCTGCCGGCATAGGAGTTAGGGTCTCGCAGCGCCCGGCCCCTCTCTGAAACGCCTTGCTCCGGCTCTTTTCGTCAACGCCAATTGTATATGAAATTGGCTTTATTCTACCATACGCGCCCGTTTTGTCAAGCCCGGTTTTTCCGCAAAACGCTGTAGCGGGGCGCACAGACGGGCAGCTTCAGGTGAATCTCCATCATGGCCCGGCGAGTGTCCTGAATAGGTTCCCCCTCGGCGCCGGTCATGTTCTCTGCTTTGACGGGGACCGGCGGCCGCCCCGGCAACAGGAGCTCCAGAGTATCGCCCGCGTAGAACTTACTGCGCTGGGTCAAGACGGCATTTCCCTCCCCGTCGCAGCTCTCCACCACCGCCGCCACATCCGCTTGGGACTCATAGCCGCCGCTGTAGTGCTCCCCCGGCGTGCCGATGTAAAAGCCGGTGCAGTAGGGCCGGTGGCTCACCTTTTCCGTCTCCTCTACCCACACGGAGTCCAGCTCCCGCCCTTCCCAGGCGGCATCCAGAGCCTGCCGGTAGGCGTTGGTGACGACGGCGGTGTAGTAGGCGGATTTCATCCGCCCCTCGATCTTCAGACTGCCCACGCCCGCGTCCAAGAGCTCAGGCAGATGCTCAATCATGCGCAGATCCTGGGCGTTCATGATATGGGTGCCCCCGTCCTCGCTGATCTCGTAATACTGCCCGGGCCGCTTTTCCTCTACCAGGTGGTATTTCCAGCGGCAGGGCTGGGCGCACTGGCCACGGTTGGCGTCCCGGCCGGTCATGTAATTGGACAGCAGGCAGCGCCCGGAGAAGGAGATGCACATGGAGCCGTGGACAAAGGCCTCTAAGCGCAGCTCCTTGGGCGTGTTGGCCCGGATCTTTTTGATCTCCTCCAGAGGCAGCTCCCGGGCCAGCACCACCGTGTCCGCCCCCAGCTCATAGAGGGCGCTTGCGGAGGCGCTGTTGGTGACGCCGAACTGGGTGCTCACATGCAGCGGCAGCCGGGGCGCATAGCGCTTCGCCAGGCCCATCACGCCCAGGTCGGCCACGATGAGTCCATCCACTCCGGCCTTCTGGAGGAAGGCCAGATATTCCGGCAGCAGCTCAAGCTCATCCTCCCTGGGCAGCGTGTTGCAGGTCACATAGAGCTTTGCGCCCTTCTCATGGGCCGCGGCGACCCCCTGAAGCAGCTGCTCGTCGGAGAAGTTCGCCGCGGCGGAGCGCATGGCAAAGCCCCGCCCGGCGATATAGACCGCGCCGGCCCCATACAGAAGCGCCATATGCAGCCGCTCCAGGTCCCCCGCCGGGGACAGAAGCTCCGGCTTCTCACTCATAGTTCTGAGTGGCCACGAAGGCCTCGTGCTCTCCGGCGCTGTTGAAGAACTGGTGCGTGCCGGTAGCGGTGTCCAGGGCGTAGTAATAGTAGTTCGTGCTCTCCGGATTCAGCGCCGCCGTGATGGAGGCCATGCCCGGACTGCAGATAGGCGTAGGCGGCAGGCCGGTGTAGAGGCGGGTATTGTAGGGGCTGTCCTCCTCCAGCATCTCCGCGGTGGGCGCGCCCTCATGGTCCGGGTGTACATAGAGGATGGAGGCGTCGATGCCCAGGGGCATACCGGCGTTGAGCCGGTTGTAGATGACCGAGGCGATCATCGCCCGCTCTGAATCGTCAGCTGCCTCCTTCTCGATCAGCGAGGCGATGGTCACCACCTGACGGACGCTCAGGCCCAGGTTCTGGGCCTGGTTGATCATATCGGTGTCCAGCTTGCTGTAGAAGGTGTTCAGGAACTTGTTGATGGCGCTGGAGGGCTCCATATCCAGATAGAACTGGTAGGTGTCCGGGAAGAGGAAGCCCTCCAGGTCGGAGGCCAGGCCAGTCTCTCCCCGCTCCAGGAAGTTGTAGTTATACTTGTCGTTGGCGGCGGACTCCTCCAGCTCCTCATAGCCGCACACGCCCTCCTCCTCCAGGCGCTGGAAGATCTGGTGCATGCTGAAGCCCTCGGGGAAGGTCACGTCCACCGTAATGGCCGAATCGGAGCCGGAGCGCATATGGTTGATCAAGGCCCGGTAATCGTAGCTGGACTTGAGCTCATATTCGCCCGGGTCCACCTTCACATCACCGTGGTTGAAGCGGCAGAAGGTCTCAAACAGCCACTTGTACTGGATGAGCCCGGCCTCCTTCAGCCGGTCGGCCATGTAGGAGATGTCCGCCCGGGTGATCCGCTCGGTGCCGGTCTTGTTCCCGTCCTCGTCCAGCGTATCCACCGTCTCAGAGGAGAAGATCTCCATAGGCAGCACCACGTTTGCCGTGAAGCTCTCCTTGTTCAGAGCCAGCATATCGCTGGCCGCCATCCAGGCCATACAGGCCAGCACCACACTGACGCAGATGAGAAAGACCGCGTACATCAGCCCGCCCAGGCAGCCGGAGCGGTATTCATGGCTCTGCCGCACGGGGCGGTAGTCCCGCTCCGAGGTGGCGTCGCCCGTGTAATTGCTGGCCTCCTGGCCAGTCTCGTCCAGCAGCAGCTTGTCTACAGCACGGACGGGTGCGGCCTTGCCGCGTTTCTTTTTCTCAGGCTCCTTGGGAGAGGCCTTTTCGGCCTCTTCCTGGGTCTTCTTTTCAGCCGCTTTCTCATCGTGAGCGCGGAAGATCGCATTGATCTTATCCAAATCTCCAGCCATATGGGACCTCCTTGGGAATTCCCTGCCGTGGGAGAAGCACAGTAGCAGAGGCGGGGGCGGGCGCATAAGATGGCACGAGCGGCGAGGAAAGCCCCGCCCAGCCACACTTTGGAAAGCGCCCTGGGCCCGCCTTTACGCGCGGGGCGGCAAAGGAACAATAACAAAGCGCGGGGAAGGAAAACTATGTTTTACGGCAACAACAGCACTCTCTGGATCGTCATCCTGATCATCCTCATCTTCGGCTGCGGCAACAACGGCTGCGGCTGTGGCTGCGGATGCGACAACGGCTGCAACAATGGCTGCGGCTGCGGCAGCAACAACGGCTGCGGCTGCTGATCTCACAGAGCGGGGCTTCTGCGGAAGCCCCTTTTTTCATTTTTCAGACGCTCAGCGCCGGAAAATGTTCCCTTTACAGATGCTCCAGCAGCAATTGATAGATCTGGGCGTTCTTTTCGTCCACATCCCGCTCCGCGCCATTTTTCCGGAAGGGGATGCGGAGCCAGCCGTAGTAGTCTGCCGCCTTATCCGCCGTCCGGAGGCAGCGCTCCAGATAGGCGGCGTTCTTCTCGTGGATATCCGCCCTCACGCCGCTCTCGCTCTGACGGCGGCGCATGCGGGCCAGGGCCGTGGACAGGTCCACATCCAGATAGATCACCAGGTCCGGCTCAGGAAGGCCCATCTTGCCGTACTCCAGATCGGACAGCCACTCAAAGAAGGCGGGCAGCTGCTCCTCCGGGAGCTTGGAGCCCTGGTGGACGGCGTTGGAGGTGGTGTAGCGGTCCGAGAGGATCAGACCGCCCGCCTCATAGATCCGCCCCCAGTCCTCCCGATAGGAGGCGAAGCGGTCTACCGCGTAAAAGGTGGAGGCCGCATAGGGGTTCACATCCCCAGGGTCCGGGCCGAAGCGGCCCGCCAGATACAGCCGGATCAGCGCGCTGCTCTCCTGCTCATAGCGGGGAAAGACAATATGATTATAGTCGATTCCGTCCTGTTCCATTCTCTGACACAGGCGGCGGTACTGGGAAGATTTCCCGCTGCCGTCTATGCCCTCCAGGACGATCAGTTTTCCGTGGGCCATACAGCCTCCGTTCCGCCGGACCTCTCCGGCCTTATGATCCAAATAGGCGCCGCCTCACCGCGGCCAGCAGCACACCGGAATTTTTCGCCGTGCGCAGCAGGCCCTGGGGCTCCTTGAGCATCCGGTAGACCCACTCAGTGCCGCCCTCCCGCCATTTTTGAGGGACCGGCGGGACAAGGCCCGCCAAAACGGGCATCTCTTTCCCGAAGCCCAGCATGAGCCCGGTCCGGAGATACTCCCGGTAGCGCTGCATCCAGAGCTCCTGCTTGGGCGAGCCAAAGCCCACCAGCAGCAGCTCCGGCTCAAAGGCATTCACCGCGTCCAGCAGCTCCCAGGTGCTGTCATAGTCACCCCGGAGAAAGGCGGCGGCAAAAATGCCCGGATAGCGGCTCTTGAGCTTTTCCGCCGCCAGAGCGGCCGCCTGGCCTTCCTGGGCTATGAGCACCACCTTCCGGCCCTTCTCGCTCATGCGGGCCATGAGCGCGGAGGCGTAGTCCATGGCGCTGATGCGCCGGGGCAGAGGCAGGCCCTGGATGTGGGAGGCGTACAGGATGCCGCTGCCCTCCGGCAGCAGGAGCTCCGCCCCCCGGACAGCCGCCTCCAGGCGTTTGTTCTTCCGGGCCTCCAGCAGCTTCTCCGAGTCCATGGCGACGATGTAGGCCGGTTCATGCCGGTCCATAGCCCGCATTCCGTCCTCCACGGCCTCCAAAATATCGGAGCTGACAAAGCGGAAGCCCAACACCTCCGTCGTATTCATATCTGGCTGAACACCTGGCCGATCTTCTCGTGGATCACCAGGTCCGCATAGCCGTCATAGGGCGTGGCGCTCAGGTTGACCAGGGCCAGCTTATGTCCCCGGTAATAGTTGATGAGGCCAGCCGCCGGGTAGACGTTTAGAGACGTGCCGCCGACGATGAGCACCTCGGCCTTCCGGATGCAGTCGATGGCCTCTCTCAAAATGTCCTGATCCAGAGGCTCCTCATACAGGACGATGTCGGGCCGGATCACACCGCCGCAGCCGCAGCGGGGCACGCCCTGGCCGTAATTGATGACATCCGCCGGATAGGGCTTGCGGCAGCGGGAGCAATAGGCCCGCAGGATGCTGCCGTGCAGCTCCAGCACCTTCTTGCTGCCGGCGGCCTGGTGCAGCCCGTCGATATTCTGGGTGACTACCGCCCGGAGCTTTCCCTCAGCCTCCAGCTCCGCCAGGCGCAGATGGGCCCGGTTGGGCTTGACCCCGTCGATCACCAGCTTTTCCCGGTGGAAGCGGTAATACTCCTCCGGGTTCTTGTCAAAGAAGCTCCGGCTTAGGATCGTCTCCGGGGGGTACTTCCATTTCTGATTGTACAGCCCGTCCACACTGCGAAAATCCGGGATGCCGCTCTCGGTGCTGACCCCGGCCCCGCCGAAAAACACGATATTGTCGCTCTGGGCGACCCACTCCTTCAGGGTAAGAATAGCGCTGTCCATGGGTCCATCTCCTCCCGCCGAAAAAATATTATTAATATATTATACACGAAGTGCCCAAAAAGCGCAAGCGCGGACAGCCTTTAACGGGAAAAAAGCTGTGCGAACGAAGGTCCGCACAGCTTTTCCTCAGTTTTCGCCTTTGATCTGCCGGTACAGCTCCTCATACTGGGCCATAGTGAGCTCATTTTCCCGGCGGGTGACATAGCGGTAGGTGTCCTCGCTGCTCTTGGAGGCCATGTTCAGGATATAGGGCACAGCGGATTTGGCCGCCCCCAGAGCGAGCTCTGCCGAGGAGAGGGCGTAGTGCTTTGCCTCCTCCGGGCAGAAGCCGCACAGCTCCACTATCAGCTCCAGGCACTTGCCCATCATGTTGACGATCTCCTCGCAGATGGCCACCGCCGGGCGCATGGCCGCCTCGATCTCCTGCGCCTTTTCCTCCTTGACTGCCCGGCGCAGGGGCCCGCGGCACTTTACATCCTCGTCGATGAGCTGCACCATGTAGTTGCGCAGGATCTCGGCGTTGCGGGCGATATACTCTCCCCTCTCGCCGCCCAGGCCCGCCGCCTTAGTCAAGGCCGCGGCCCGGCACAGCAGCGCCGAGGCCAGAGCGGCGGACAGGGCCGCCGCGCTTCCGGTCTCCAACCGGCTGTCCGGATCGGCTAGGAGCTTGGTCAGCTCGTCCGGAGCTTTGGTCTTGTAGATCTCGATCAGAATTTTATCCGCCATGATTTCCTCCTTAATCCCGGTTGAATTCCCGCAGACGCAGGCCTTCATTCTTTTGCAGAGCCCAATTGACGCACCAGGGGGAGGTGAAAAGCAGCAGATCGTTGCCCTTAAAGTCCTGCACCCACTTGGTGTCGCTGGTCAGGTTGAGGCTCCGGATGTCCAGATCCTCGTTCTCCACCCAGCGCAGCAATTCAAAGGGCATGGCCCGGCGGCGGATATCCACCCCGTACTCGGTTTTCAGCCGGTACTCCAGCACCTCGAATTGCAGCACGCCCACTACGCCCACGATGACCTCCTCCACGCCGGTGTTCGGCTCGTGGAAGATCTGGATGGCGCCCTCCTGGGCGATCTGCAAAATGCCCTTTTCAAACTGCTTGCGCTTCATGGTGTCCACCCGCTCCACCGAGGCGAAGTGCTCCGGTGCGAAGGTGGGGATACCCTCAAAGCACAGGTTCTTCCCCTTCTCACAGATGGTGTCCCCGATGGAGAAGATGCCCGGGTCAAACACGCCGATGATGTCCCCGGCGTAGGCCTCGTCGATGACGGCCCGCTCCTGGGCCATCAGCTGCTGGGGCTGGGCCAGGCGCAAGGCCTTGCCGCCCTGCACGTGATAATACTCCTTGTCCCGCTCGAACTTCCCGGAGCAGATGCGCATAAAGGCGATCCGGTCCCGGTGGGCCTTGTTCATGTTGGCCTGGATCTTGAAGACGAATGCGGAAAAGCCCTCGTCAAAGGGGTCCACCGTCTCCTCCCCGGAGCGCCGGGGCAGAGGCGGCATGGTCATTTTCAAAAAGCTCTCCAGGAAGGGCTCCACGCCGAAATTGTTCAGCGCCGAGCCGAAGAACACCGGGCTCAGGCTCCCCTCCCGGACAAGCCCCAGGTCGAAGTCATAGCCCGCCCCGTCCAGCAGCTCGATATCGTCGGCCAGGGTCTGACGGAGCTTGGGGCCGATGAGCTCGTCCAGCTTCTCCGTCTCATCCGGCCGGCACTCGATGGCGCGGATGCGGCTCTGGCCCCGGTGGAACTCAGAGAAGGCCAGGATGGCCCCCTTCTCCCGGTCGTACACGCCCTTGAATTCCTGGCCGCAGCCGATGGGCCAGTTCATAGGGTAAGTGCCGATGCCGAATTCGTTCTCCAGCTCCTCCATCAGCTCATAGGGGCTCCGGGCCTCCCGGTCCAGCTTGTTGATGAAGGTGAAGATGGGGATATGGCGCATGGCGCAGATCTTGAAGAGCTTGCGGGTCTGGGGCTCGATGCCCTTGGCCGCGTCGATGACCATAACGGCGGAGTCTGCCGCCATCAGGGTACGGTAGGTATCCTCGGAGAAGTCCTGGTGCCCGGGGGTGTCCAGAATGTTGATGCAGTAGCCCTCGTACTCGAACTGCATCACCGAGGAGGTGATGGAAATGCCCCGCTGCTTCTCCAGCTCCATCCAGTCGGACACCGCGTGGCGGGCCGTGGCCTTGCCCTTCACCGAGCCTGCGGTCTGGATGGCTCCGCCGTAGAGCAGCAGCTTCTCAGTCAGCGTCGTCTTGCCCGCGTCAGGGTGGGAGATGATGGCGAAGGTCCTGCGCCGCTGAATTTCACTTTTTGTATCAGACATAAAGCTTGATCCTCTGTATTCCTTTCAAATGTGATCCTCCTGGTAAACTGCGTCTGCTCTACATCGGACTGCGCTCCCTTATCATAGTTTGGCAAATAATGTTACCATATATGAGGGGCAAAAGGCAAGTCTTTTGCGTAAAAATCTCACTGTTTGTCAATAGCTGTTCTCTGTTTGTACACATTTTTGCCTCTGTCGCAGGGGCTTTGGCATTTTGTCTAATTCTCCCTGCCCGCCTCTGCATAAAATGACGAAACGGCCGGCCCATTTGGGGAACTGCTTGCACTTTTTGGAACCGAATGGTAAAATAGTTTAGTCAAACATAGCGCAAAACTTTCCATACTATCCATAGAAAGCGAGGAATTTCATGAGCACACTGAAAACCGATGAATTGGTCGTACAGCTGACCAAAAAATTTGGCGACTGGGACCAGGGCGACTACGAGAACCACTATCTGGGCGCCGCCCGCTTCACCAAGGAGCTCTATCCCTATGACACGCTTTTCTCCCCCATCCAGTGCAACCGCCTGACCATCAAGAACCGGACGGTCATGGCCCCTATGGGCAACTGCCAGATGGCCGAGGAGACCGGCCGCCCCTCCGTCAAGATGCAGGAGTATTTCTGGGCACGTGCCGCCGGCGGCGTGGGTCTGCTGACCACCGGCCTGATCCCCATCTCCCACGGGATCGATGCCTCCGTCACCGAACGGGGCCATCTGTCCTACTTCCCCCGCATCGACCGGAGCCGCACCGCCCTCATGGGCTGGCGCGATCTGGCCAAGGGCGTCCACGCCCGGGGCTCCCACATGTTCATCCAGCTGACCCCCGGCCTGGGCCGCGTGGGCTCTCCCGAGTGCTTTATCAACAAGTTCCTGCCCCCCGTGTCCGCCTCTGTCAACCCGGACTTTTACATTCCCGAGGTCCCCTGCCGGCCGCTGACCGACTTTGAGTGCGACAAGATCATCAAGAACGCGGGCCAGGCGGCAGCTAACGCCAAGTTCTGCGGCCTGGACGGCGTATATCTGCACGGCCACGAGGGCTATCTGCTGGACCAGCTGACCAGCCGTTCCTGGAACCGCCGGAAGGCCGGCAAGTACAGCGACTGGCAGCGCTTCGGCATTGAGCTCATCAAGGAGCTGCGCCGCCGCGTGGGCCCCTTCTTCCCCATCATGTACCGCATCGACCTGTCCTGCGCCCTGAACGAGACCTACGGCGAGCGGATGAAGACCGTCAAGTCCCTGAAAAACTTCACCGATCAGCGCAGCGTGGCCGACACGCTGGACTACATGACCAACCTGGTCAAGGCCGGCGTCGATATGTTCGACGTGGACCTAGGCTGCTACGACAACTGGTGGCTCCCCCATCCGCCTTCCACCATGCCCGCCGGCTGCTTCCTGGACGTGGCCAAGACCGCCAAGGAGTATTTCAAGTCCATCGGCCTCAAGTCCAACCTGGGGATCGACGTGCCTATCGTGGCCGTCGGCAAGCTGGGCTATCCCGACATGGCTGAGAAGGCCCTGCGGGACGGCATGTGCGATATGGTCATGCTGGGCCGCCCGGTGCTGGCGGACCCGGATTGGTGCAAGAAGGCCTACGCCGGCAAGGTGGAGGAGATCCGCCCCTGCATCGGCTGCCAGGAGGGCTGCGTCAACGAGTTCGTGGACGGCGGCCACCCCGGCTGCGCCGTCAACGCCCGGACCGGCTTCGAGGAGCAGCTGCCCGCGGAGCTGCCCAAGGCGGAGAAGGCCAAGAAGATCGCCGTGGTGGGCGGCGGCGTCGCAGGCATGAACTTTGCCGTCTACGCCTGCGACCGGGGCCACAAGGTGGATATCTATGAGGCCGAGGACCAGCTGGGCGGCAAGCTGCTGGCCGCCGGCCGGCCCATCGTCAAGTACGACGTGGCCAACTACACCCAGTGGCTCATCGCCCAGGTGGGCAAGCGCAAGATCAATGTGAAGCTCAACACCCGCGCCGATGTGGCCATGCTCAAGAAGGGCAAGTATGACGCGGTGGTCTACGCCAACGGCGCCAAGGACTTCACCGCTCCCCGCATCCCCGGCTGGGGCGATATCCCCTCTGTGGTGGCCTCCGACGTGATGATCCACCCGGAGAAGCTGCCCGACGTGAGCAATAAGAAGGTAGTCGTCATCGGCGGCGGCCAGGTGGGCTGCGAGTGCGCATGGTGGCTCAAGTCCGAGAAGAACTGCCCGGATGTGACGGTCATCGAGATGATGCCCTACTTCATGGACGGCGCCTGCACCGCCAACCGGGGCTGGCTCATCCACTATCTGGAGGACCGGGGCGTCAAGCTCATGAACATGACCAAGGCCATCAAGGTCTTTGAAGGCCGGCTCTTTGTGGAGCAGAACGTGTCCAAGAACAAGCCCGACGGGCTGTGCACCTGGACGCCCATCATCCCCGCCAACGTGGTCAACCCCCTGGCCAAGAAACCCGGTCCCGAGACGGTGGTCCGGAACCTGGACTGCGACCTGATCGTGGTGGCTATGGGCGGCCGGGCCGACGAGAGCCAGTTCATCGAGGGTCAGAAGGAGCACGTGGCTCCCGAGGTCCACAATATCGGCGACTCCTTCTTCATGTCCCGCGTGCTGGAGGCCAACCGGGCTGCCTATAACCTGGCCAGAAACATCTAAGACTTCAGCTCATTTCGTTTTAAAAAACTTACTAACACAGCCGCGAGCCTATTCGATGGCTTGCGGCTGTGTCAGTCCGTCAAAAATCCGGGTGCAAAGGTTAAGCCATACACCAGGAATTGCCGCTTTTACAAAAAAGCGGTTTAACAGTCTGATGACTAAAGGCGGCACATCTGTGCCGCCTTTAGTCATTTTTTTAATCAATAATAGCGCTTGTTTTTGTTCTTGCGGGCCGCCTCGGATTTCTTGCGGCGCTTCACGCTGGGGCTCTGGTAATACTCCTTTTTCCGCAGGTCAGCCAGGACGCCGGACTTGGCGCAGCTACGCTTGAACCGCTTCAAAGCGTTGTCCAGAGACTCGTTCTCCTTGACGTATATTTCAGACATCTATTTCCCTCCCTCCAAAAACGCACGTGGGCGCTTCAAGGGCCAAAAACTTGGCTTTTATCATGGAATATTATAGCGTCTTCCAAGTTCTTTGTCAAGAATCACTTTGCAGGCTTAAGAATTAAATTGATAAGTTTATTTTTTACCAATATGGTCTTGACGAGCTGCATGCCCTCCATCTGGCGCTTGACCTTTTCCTCGGAAAGGGCCGCATCCAGGACCATCTGTTCCTCCGCGTCCAGGGGGACGGTGACGGTGGCGCGGAGCTTGCCGTTGACCTGAACGGCGATCTCCTTCTCGGCGTCGATGGTCTTGGCCTCATCGTAGGCGGGCCAGGGCCGCTGCATAGCCATGCAGCCGTACTTGGCGGCGTAGCCAGTCAGCTCCCACATCTCCTCCACCATGTGGGGGGCGAAGGGGCTGAGCAGCAGCATCAGCTGCTCCAGGTCGCCCTTGGTCAGGCCCTTGGCGTAGAACTCGTTGACCAGGGTCATCATGGCGGCGATGGCGGTGTTCATCTTGAGGGTGTCGATATCCTCGCTGACCTTTTTGATGGTCTTGTGGATGCTGGCCTCGTTCTTGTGGGAGATCTGCTCATCGTCCTCCGCGATGTCCATCAGGTTCCAGCAGCGGTCCAGGAAGCGCTTGGAGCCCTTCACGGCCTCGTTGGACCAGGTGACCGCCTTCTCAAAGTCGCCGATGAACATGATATGCAGGCGCATGGTGTCCGCCCCGTACTGGTTGACGATATCGTTGGGGTTGACCACGTTGCCGCGGGACTTGGACATCTTCTCGCCGCCCTCGCCCAGGATCATGCCGTGGCTGGTGCGCTTGGCATAGGGCTCCGGGGTGTGGACCACGCCGATATCGTACAGGAACTTGTGCCAGAAGCGGCTGTACAGCAGATGCAGGGTGGTGTGCTCCATGCCGCCGTTGTACCAGTCCACCGGGCCCCAGTACTCCTCGGCGGCCTTGGAGACCAGCTCCTTGTCGTTGTGGGGGTCCATGTAGCGCAGGAAGTACCAGCTGGAGCCGGCCCACTGGGGCATGGTATCGGTCTCCCGCTTGGCGGGGCCGCCGCAGCAGGGGCAGGTGGTGTTGACCCAGTCGGTCATCTTGGACAGGGGGGACTCGCCGTCGTCGGTGGGCTCATAGGACTCCACCTGGGGCAGCACCAGAGGCAGTTCGCTCTCCGGCAGGGCCACCCAGCCGCATTTCTCGCAGTTGACCAGGGGGATGGGCTCGCCCCAATAGCGCTGGCGGGAGAAGACCCAGTCGCGCAGCTTGTAGTTGACCTTCTGCCGGCCCAGGCCCCGCTCGATGAGCCAGGCCTCGATGGCGGGGATGGCCTGCCGGACGGTCATGCCATCCAGGAAGCCGGAGTTGACCATGACGCCGGTGTCGTCCTTCAGGGTGAAGGCGCCCTCCTCGATGTTGCCGCCCTTGACCACCTCGATGATCTCGCAGCCGAACTTCTTGGCAAACTCCCAGTCACGGTCATCGTGGGCAGGCACGGCCATGATGGCGCCGGTGCCGTAGGTGACCAGGACGTAGTCGGAGATGAAGATGGGGATCTCCCGGCCGTTGACCGGGTTGATGGCCCGGACGCCCTTCAGCTCCACGCCGGTCTTCTCCTTATTGAGCTCGGAGCGCTCAAAGTCGGACTTGTGGGCGGCCTCGTCCACATAGCCGGCCACCGCGTCCCAGTTCTCGATTAGGGGCTTCCACTTGTTGACGAAGCCGTGTTCCGGGGCCAGGACCATGTAGGTAGCGCCGAAGAGGGTGTCGGGCCGGGTGGTGTAGACCACCAGGTCATCCCCAGCGGTGGTCTTGAAGGTGACCTCCGCACCGGTGGAGCGGCCGATCCAGTTCTTCTGCTGGATCTTGACCCGCTCGATATAGTTCAGTTCGTCCAGGTCGTCGATGAGCCGCTGGGCGTACTTGGTGATGGCCAGCATCCACTGGCTCTTCTCCTTGCGGATGACCTCGCTGCCGCAGCGCTCGCACACGCCGTTGACCACCTCTTCGTTGGCCAGCACGCACTTGCAGCTGGTGCACCAGTTGACGGGCATAGTGGTCTTATAGGCCAGGCCCTTCTTGAACATCTGGAGGAAGATCCACTGGGTCCACTTGTAGTAGCTGGGGTCCGTGGTGTTCACGGCCCGGTCCCAGTCAAAGCCGTAGCCCAGCATCTTCAGCTGGTTAGTGAAGTTGACGATGTTGTTCTCGGTGATGGTGGCCGGGTGGATGTGGTTCTTGATGGCGTAGTTCTCCGTGGGCAGGCCGAAAGCGTCAAAGCCGATGGGGAACAGGACATTATAGCCCTCCATCCTCTTTTTCCGGGTGACGATATCCATGGCCGTGAAGGGCCGGGGATGGCCCACGTGCAGGCCCTGTCCGGAGGGATAGGGGAACTCGATGAGCCCGTAGAACTTGGGCTTCTCGCTGAAGGTCTCGGCGGCGTAGGGCTTGGTCTCCTCCCAGCGCTGCTGCCATTTTTTTTCGATGGCGCTGAAGTCGTATTTCATCTTAAACTTTTCTCCTTATCTGTAAGCCGGGCCTCTCGCGTCAGGCCGGCGGTGAATGTGTCAGTCCGGTTTCGCCCCTGTCGAAAAGCGGCGGGCCTAAGCCCCGCTCCCCTCAGGGGCTGGGAAGGGATGAGGGCGGCACCTGTTCCGAATCGCTCCAGAGGCGCTCCAGATCGTAAAACTTCCGGGCCTCCTCGGTGAACACATGGACCACCACGCAACCGAAGTCCATCAGCACCCAGACATCCGAGCGCATGCCCTCCCGGCGCTTGGGGGGCTCTCCGGCCTCGGAGAGCCGCTTGTCCACCTCGTCCACCAGCGCTTTGATATGGGGCGCGGAGGAGCCGCTGCACACCACAAAGTAGTCTGCCAGCACGGTCTGCTCGGTGATCTTCAGGATCTTGACATCCTTCGCCTTCTTGTCCTCCAGCGCCTGGGCGGCGAGAGAGGCGATCTCAGCGGGAGATAGCATAGTTTCTCCTCCTTGTCAGATTTCGCGGCTGTACCAGCGGTACGCCTCGGCGGTGGCTTCAAAGGGCTCCTCGCCCAGTTCCTTAAGCTCGTCCAGGGTATTTTTCAGGGCAAGAGCCAGAGCCCGGTCGATGTCCCGGTAGGCAAGCTCCCGGGGTCCCTCCACACCGGGAAAATCCCGGGTGGGCTCGATATAGTCGGCCAGATAGAGGATCTTCTCCAAGAGCGTCATGTCCGGCTTGCCGGTGGTGTGCCAGCGGATGGCCTCCGAGATGGCCTCGGACACGCCGAAGAGCTCCCGGGCCAGCCCAGCGCCGGTGATGGCGTGGAGGATGCGGGGATGGGCCAGCTCCGCGTTGGAGCATATCATACCATATTCCTCGCACAAGTGCAACTGTTCCTCAAAATTTAACCGCTTGGTGATATCGTGGAGAATGGCGGCGGTGGCGGCCCGCTCGGGCAGCTCGCCCCAGTGCATAGCTAGCCTCACTGCCTCGCTCTCGCAGCCGACCACATGGCCGACCCGCCGGGAGTCCAGGTACTGATAGGCCTTCCCCCGGAGCCAGCTCAGCTCCGGCAGGGCCTCGTACCAGCCGTTTTTGATGATGCAGCTGTACACCGCGTCGTCTAAAAGCTCCACTCCCTTGCGCAGCCGCAGCAGCTCCCTCAGCTCGCTGGACTGGGCGGGCAGCGGCTCCTGCCGCAGAAGCGTGACCTCCGCGCCGTACTTCGCTCTCAGGTACTCAGCCTGTTTCCTCAGCTCCGGCAGGTCCCCCTCCTCCCGGGAGACGACGGCCAGGGCGCAGTTTTCCAGCAGATACTCGAAGCGGTACCACTTTTCAAAGCTCAAGAGCATGTCCGAGCCCATGACCAGGATCAATTGGTCCTCCGGGTAGCGCTCCCTCAGCTGGGCCACCGTGTCCGCCGTATAGCTCCGGCCGCTGCGCCTAAGCTCCATGTCCGACACCTGGGCCCCCGGGATGTTCCGGAAGGCCAGGCGGCACAGCTCCATGCGCTGCTCCGCCGTGGGGCTGCCCGCCGCCATGTCCTTATGGGGCGGGATATTGTCCGGTATAATAAGGAATATGTCCGGCAAGAGCTCCCGGTAAACCGACAGCGCGGCCTCCGCGTGCCCGATATGGGGCGGATTGAAGCTTCCGCCGTAGACGGCAATTCTCATTTTTTCCTGTCCTTGACCAGTTGGATCTTGGGCTCTTTGTCGTTTCGCTTATAGAGGACGAACTTGGTCCCGATGACCTGCACCGGCTCCGCCTGGCAGAGGCTGGCCAGCTCGTCGCAGGCCTCCCGGGCCGTGAGCATGGAATTTTCCAGCACCTTGCCCTTGATAAGCTCCCTCGCGGCCAGGGCAGTCCGGACAGAGGCAGCCACGCTCTCGGTGATGCCCCCCTTGCCGATCTGGATGATGGTGTCCTCCCCCGCCGCGATGCCCCGCAGCTGGGAGCGCTGCTTGCTTGTAAGCGCCATAGTCTCTCCTTTATGCCTTAAACAGGGCTTTGACGAAGCCCTCCGGCTCGAAGGGCAGCAAATCGTCGATCCCCTCGCCCACGCCGACGAACTTCACCGGCAGCTTCAGCTCCTGGGCGATGGCGAAGACGATGCCCCCCTTGGCGGTGCCGTCCAGCTTGGTCAGCACGATGCCGGTGACGCCGGAGGTCTCCAAAAACTGCCGGGCCTGCAAGAGCCCGTTCTGGCCGGTGGTGGCGTCCAGCACCATCAGCGACTCCACGTCCGCCTCCGGCAGCTCCCGGTCGATGATGCGGCGGATCTTGGCCAGCTCGTTCATCAGATTCTGCTTGTTGTGCAGCCGCCCGGCGGTGTCGATGATGACCACGTCCGCGCCCCGGGCCTTGGCGGCGTTGATGCCGTCAAAGACCACGGCAGCCGGGTCGCTGCCCTCCTCGTGGCGGACCAGGTCCGCGCCGGAGCGCTCGGCCCAGACGGCCAGCTGCTCTGCCGCCGCGGCCCGGAAGGTGTCCCCCGCGCAGAGGAGCACTTTCTTCCCCTGGGCCTTCAGCTGGGAGGCAAGCTTTCCGATGGTGGTGGTCTTGCCCACGCCGTTGACCCCGGTCATGAGAATGACAGAGGGCTTGGTCTCCAGCTTTAAGCCCGTGTCCCCGGCGTCCAGCATCTTGGTCAGCAGCTCGATGAGCCCCTCTCTTGCCTCATAGCCCTTCCGGAAGCGGCGCTCCCAGGTGAGCTTGCGCATATTGGCGACCACCTTCTCCGCCGTGGCCGCGCCCATATCGGACAGGACCAGCAGCTCCTCCAGCTCGTCGTAAAAATCCTCGCTGTCCGGCTGGTAGCCCTGGAAGAGCTCCTCCAGCTCCTCCATGTTGGAGCGGGTCTTGCTCAGGCCGGAAAAAAGTTTGTCAAAAAATCCCATACGTATCTATCCTCTTCTATTTCTCCGCCTCGGCGGCCTTCTGGGCGGCCTCCAGGTCCAGCTCGATGACCGTGGAGACGCCCTTCTCCTGCATGGTGACCCCGTAGAGCAGGTCCGCCTCCTCCATGGTGCCCCGCCGGTGGGTGATGACCAAAAACTGGGTCTTGCCGGCCATGCGGCGCATGTAGGCGGCGTAGCGGGCCACATTGGCCTCGTCCAGAGCGGCCTCGATCTCGTCCATCACGCAGAAGGGCGTGGGCCGCACCTTCAAAATGGCGAAGTACAGGGCGATAGCCACAAAGGCCATCTCGCCGCCGGACAGCAGGCTGATGGTGGACAGGGCCTTGCCCGGAGGCTGGACCTTGATCTCAATGCCGCAGTCCAGCACGTTGTTCTCATCCTCCAGCACCAGCGCGGCCTTGCCTCCGCCGAAGAGCTCCAGGAAGGTCTGCCGGAAGCTCCGGTCGATCTCCTGAAAGCGCTGGGTGAAGATCTCCTTCATCTCGGCGGTGATGTCCGCGATGATGCCGTTGAGCTCGCCCTTGGCCTTCTCCACGTCGTCCCGCTGGGAGGACAAAAACTCATAGCGCTCGCTGACCCGCTGGTATTCCTCGATGGCGCCCAGGTTCGGGCTGCCCAGAGCGCCGATCTCCCGGCGCAGCTCGCCGATGGCCTTGACGGCCTTCTGCATATTCTCCACCGGCTGCCGCAGGGCCTGGGCGGCGCTGTGGCTCAACTCGTAGCTGTCCCAGAGCTTGTCCAGCAGCTGCTTCTCCTCCATCTCGGCGGAGAGGCGGCGCTGCTCGATACGGGCGGCCTGCCGCTCCAGATCCAGAATGCGGGCGTTGTGCTCCTGGGCCTCCTTTTCGGCCCGGGTGCGGCGGCCCTCCAGCTCCAGCTTGCCCTGGCTGATCCGGGCGATCTCTTCCCGGATGGCAGCAGTCTTGGTCCCCAGGACCTCCTGCTGCTTCTCCTGCTCCTTCAGCCGCTCCCGGAAGCTGTCGATCTGCCTCTGGGCGGCCCGGACGGACTCCTGACGGGAGGCCTCGTCCCCGCTCAGGCTCTTGAGCAGTTCCTCCAGCTGGGCCACCGACGCGCCGGTGGCCCGGGCCTCGGCCTCCAGGGAGGAGGCCTGGCTCTTCAGCTCCGCCTGGTCCTCCAGGGCCATATCCAGCTGGTAGCGCACCGCCGCCAGATCGGAGCGGGCCCGCTCCAGCTCTGCCTGGCAGCGCTCCTCGTCCTCCCGGAGCCGGACCCGCCGCTTTTTCAGCTTCTCCAGCTCATTGGCCCGGGAGAGGATGCCGCTGCCCTTGGCGGCGCTGCCGCCGGTCATAGAGCCGCCGGGATTGATGAGCTGCCCGTCCAGCGTCACGATCCGCAGCCGGTTGCCGTTAGCGGTCGACATCTTCACCGCGTCGGCCAGAGTCTCGGCCACGACGGTCCTGCCCAGCAGGTTTTGAAAAATCCCCTTATATCTCTCGTCAAAGCGGACCAAGTCATAGGCCACGCCCACCAGGCCCGGCCCCTTGATCTGCCGCTCGTCCAGCACCGTGCCCTCGATCAGGTCCAGGGGCAGGAAGGTGGCCCGGCCGGCGTCCTGCCGCTTCAGCAGCTCGATGGCCCGGCGGCCGTCCTCCTGGCTGTCCACCACGATGTGCTGCCCGGCGGCTCCCAGGGCCGTCTCGATAGCCAGGGCGCAGTCCTCCTCCGCCCGGGCCAGGTTAGCGGCCGGCGCGTGGATGCCCCGCAGGCTCCCCCGTTCCTTCTCCCGCATGACGGTCCGGACCGCCTTGGAGTAGCCCTCGAAGTCCTTTTCCATGGCCGCGAGCATGGCGATGCGGGAGTCCGCGCTGCGGCCCTCCACCGCCAGGTCGTTTGCCCGCTGGCTCAGGGCCTCCAGACGCTCCTCCCGGCCCTTGAGCTTCATGCGGCAGCCGTCCAGCACGTTGCCGTTCTCTTTCAGTCTCTCGGCCAGCTCCGCCTCCTGCGTCTCCAGCTGCCGGATCTTGTCCCGGCCATCCTCGATCCCGGCGCGGACCTGGGCGGCCCGGCTCTCCTGCTGCTCGAATTCCTTCAGCAGCCGCTCCAGATTCTCCTTGGAGCTGCGGATATTGTCCCGTAGGGCCGAGGCCTGGGCCGCGCAGCCCGCCGCCTCCGCCTCCGCGGCGGAGAGCCTCTCACGGGCCTGCTCGCTCTCGATGTCCTTTCGGTGCATCCGCTCGCTGAGGCTGCCGGAGGAGGCGTACAGCGCCTCCAGCTCCGCCCTGGCCTGCTCTAAACTCTTCTGGGCCTGCTCCTGCTCCAGCCGGATGTCCTCCGCCTGGCCCCGGAGCCGGTCCAGATTCTCCATCCACACGGAGATCTCCCGCAGGCGCAGCTCGTCGCGCAGGACCAGGTAGCGTTTAGCCACCTCCGCCTGCTTTTTCAGAGGCCCCACCTGGAGCTCCAGCTCCTCGATCTTGTCGTTGATGCGCAGGAGGTTTTCCTCCGTGCGCTGGAGCTTCCGCTCGGCCTCTTCCTTCCGGTAGCGGTAGCGGGAGATGCCCGCCGCCTCCTCGAAGACCTCCCGCCGGTCGGTGCTCCGGGTGGAGACGATCTCAGCGATGCGGCCCTGGCCGATGATGGAATAGCCGTCCCGGCCCAGACCGGTGTCCATCAGCAGGCTGTTGATATCCTTCAGCCGCACCGGCTCCCGGTTGATGAAATATTCGCTCTCACCGCTGCGGTAATAGCGGCGGGTCAGGCTGATCTCACCGCTGTCGCTGTCAAAAATGCGGGCGGAGTTGTCGATCACCAGGCTGACCTGGGCAAAGCCCAGGGCGCCCCGCTTCTCGGTACCGCCGAAGATCACGTCCTCCATCTTGGAGCCCCGCAGAGCCCTGCTGCGCTGTTCGCCCATGACCCATAGGATGGCGTCGGCAATATTGGACTTGCCGGAGCCGTTGGGGCCCACGATGGCGGTGATATCTTTTTCAAATGTGAGCCGGGTCTTCTCCGGGAAGGACTTGAAGCCCTGGATCTCAAGAGCCTTAAGGTACATGCGTGCCTGATTTCTCCTTACACATTCTACAGGCTGCCAAATTTATCTGTAAACTGGCATACTTGGATATTTTAGCATAGTTCCCGGGCTTTTTCAAGGTAAATCTTCCGCCGCCGGGCATGAAAAAACCGGGGCCGTCAAAGCTCCGGTTTTGAATGTCTCTTTTTTCGTCTGAACAGGACCGCTCCCGCCGTCAGCGCCGCCGCCGCGGCGGAAATGCACACACCGGCGCGAAGCCCCGGCGGCGTATAGCGCAGCTCCACCTGATGCTCCCCCGGCTCCAGCGGTATTGCCATCAGCACCCCAAAGGCCCTCTCCGCCTGGGCGGGGTTTCCGTCCACCGTGACCTGCCAGGCCTCCTCATAGGGGATCGTGAGCAGCAGGCAGCGTCCCTCCGGCAGAGAAGCCCGGATGCGGAGCCGGGAATCAGTCCCGCTCTCCATCCGGCAGTCCCCCGCCGTGCCTACCGCCTCCCGGTAGGCCGCCAGCGCCTGGCCGCTCTCGTAGACAAATAGGGGCCGGTCCACCAGAGGATAGTGGAAGAAGTTCTCCATGCTGCGCAGAGTGACGGTCACTTCCTGGCCGGGCTCGAAGCTGCCCAGGTACACGGGCCGCCAGGTGTGGATGCTGTACAGGGAGTCCACACACTGCCCGTCCACCCAGACCTCCTCCGCGTAATTGTTCTTCTGCCGGATATACAGGCAGATCGGGTCAGAGGATTCGACGCTCAGCTTATAGCGGACCTGGCCCATCTCCTGCCCAGGGGCTGGGGCGAAGGCGTCCTCCCCCAGGGCCTCCAGGCCGTTCTCGCCCAAGCGCTGGGCCTGGACGGGCCGGAAAATGTCCGTATCCAGCTCCGGGCACAGGCTGCGGTAGACGCTGTTCAGGTTCTCAAAGGGGATCTCCCCCTCGGGCGCCGGGCCCAGGACGGCTTCAGAGGCCGGAAAGGCCAGAGGCAAGGCCCATGGATCCACATAGACGTCCGAGCCCTCCAGCGCCTCATATTCGCCCAGGTAGCTGGCCCCAGTCAGATAGCGGACGCCGAACAGGCTGTCCGCCGCCCGGGTGGTGCCGTCCACGCTGCTGGCCCAGATATCTTCCGCGTAGGAGACGCCCAGACTGCCCAGGAAATTGACCGCCTGGGAATTTTCCGTGGAGCTGTAGTGGGACACGTCCTTATAGCCGTAGAGCATGCCGCCGTTGATGCTCCCGCTGAGCCGGGAGCGCCAGATCCCGCCGTCCGCCGTCTCCAGCAGGGCCAGACGCTCCGCGGCCTGCCTTGTCTCCTCCCGGTAAGCGCTGTAGGAGGTGGAGAAGTAGTCCTCAAAATCGCCCATATTGGCGTACAGCGGCCAGACCAGGGAGGCCAGGTGCAGCCCCACTGCGGCCACTGCCACGCCCGTCCGCAGGGCGCGATTTTTTCCGCTCAGGCCCAGAACATAAACGCAGAACAGCGCGGCCGCCGCCAGCGTCAGCACATAGTAGGCCCCGGAGGCCAGCACCGGATGGGCCCGCAGGGCTATGCCGGTCAGCAGCCCCACCGCGGCCAGGACCACCGCCCCGTGCCAGGGCCGGAAGCCCTCCGGCGCATCCAGCGCTCTCTTAGCCAAAGTCAGCAGGAAGAAGGAGAAAACGAAGGAATAGCGGTAGTTAAAGCAGTTATTGACCGTAAAGCCGTGCCAGATCAGATCGGGGATATAAAAGCGCAGGGAGAACAGCAGCGCCAGAACCAGCAGTACAGCCCCCACCCGCTCCCGGCGCGGGATCTGCCCGTTGAGAAAATACAGCAGCGCCAGAACCAGCGGCAGGATGCCGGTGTAGAGGTTGGGGTTGCCGTCCATCATCTCATCCGTATTGGCGGCCCCTACCAGCAGCTTGTGGAGAAAGGGCGTCCCCTCCTCAAAGCTGCGCCAATAGAGCAGAGCCAGCAGGACCAGCCCCGCCAGGGCGGCCATCTTTCCCCACTCCGGCACCCGCCGGGAGCGGAAGAGCAGAAAAGCGCCCAGAGCCAGCAGCAGGACCAACAGCAGCGCCGCCAGCAGCACGTATTTGACCAGCGAGTCAAACTGCGCCGCCCGCTCCGGGACCAGGGCCTCCAGGACCTTCAGGGACTTGCTGTAGGTATACCAGGTGAAGAGCCCCCGGAAGGACTGGGACTTTCCTCCCTGGAGCGACAGCACCGCCGGAACCAGCAGAAAGGCCGGCAGCCCTCCGGCAGCTAAAGAGGACAAAGCAAAGGTCCCCATCCGCCTCCAAAGCATCCCTTTTAAGCCCGGCCAGTTGTTCCAGAGCAGAAACAGCGCGTAGAGCACGGAGAACAGGCAGAGCATATAGCCGATGTAATAGTTGAACAGGATAGCCGCCGCCAGGGAGAAGAGATACAGCCAGGAGCTCTTTCCCTCGAACAGCCGCCGCAGGCCCAGGGCTATCAGGGGCAACAGGATCACCCCGTCCAGCCACATAGCCGACCAGAAATAGCAGACATTGTAGCCGCACAGGCTGTAGGCCGCGGTCAGCAGCAGGCTCCGGGCGTTCAGGCCGCCGCTGTGCCGGAAGTAAATGGCCATGGTCAGGCCGCAGCAGCTGAGCTTCAGCAGCACGACCAGGTGCATAGCCAAGGGCGCCTGCTCTTTGGGAAAGAGCAGGAACAGCAGCTCAAATGGGCTCGCCCCATAGTAGGCATAGAGCCCGGCGATATTCCCGCCCAGAGTCTTCTCTAAAGCATAGAGAAAGTCCTGCTTCCCCAGAAAGGCGTCCCGGAAGTAGACCCAGAAGCTCAGATACTGGCTCCCGGCGTCAGAAAAGGCTAGGGTATTGTCCCCAAAGGGGGCAATACCCCGCAGCGCATAGACCAGAAGCGTCAGAGCGAAGCTCAGCCCAAAGGCCGCCATAAGCAGCGCAGGATCGGCATGTATTCGATTTTGGCGCTTCCGGTCCGGCATTTCATGTTCCCTCTTTATCGGATCATATGAGCTCTTTCTTTCCCTTTTTCCGGCCGGGCAGGAAGGCCCACGCCGTCAGCGCCGCGGCCCCGGCGGAGATGCAGGTCCCGGCCCGGAGGCCAGGCGGCGTATAGCGCAGTTCCACCAGGTGCTCCCCTGCCTCCAACGGCACCGCCAGCAGCATGCCCAGGGCTTTCTCCGCCCGGGCCGGCTCTCCGTCCACCGTGACCTGCCAGGCCTCCTCATAGGGCACCGTGAGCAGCAGGCAGTGCCCCTCTGGCAGAGAAGCCCGGACGCGGAAGCGGGAATCGGTCTCGCTCTCCATCCGGCAGTCCCCCGCCGAGACGATCGCCTCATGATAAGAAGCCAAGGCCTGCCCGCTCTCGTAGGCAAACAGGGGCCGGTCTACCAGCGGCCAGGCCTCTTCGGTCTGGGCAGTCCGCAGGGAGACGGTCAGCTCCTGTCCCGGGGCAAAGCTGCCCAGGCAGAGGGGCCGCCAGGTGTAATAATCGCATTGAGTCCCGATATATTCCCCGTCAACAAAGACGTCCAGGGCGTAGCGCTCGCTCATTTGGGTGGACAGGTAGATGGGGTCGGACGAATCCACGGTCAGCTGATAGCGGATCTCGCCCTCCGTCTGTCCGGAAGCCGGGACATAGGCGTCCTCCCCCAGGGCCTCCAGGCCGCTCTCGCCCTGGCGCTGGGCCTGCACAGGCCGGAAAACGTCCAGTTCCAGCTCCGGGCACAGGCTGCGGTAGACGCCGTTCAGATTCTCAAAGGGGCCGGCGCTCTCCGGTTCAAAGTCCAGCGCCGCCGGGGACGCCGGGAAGGCCAGAGGCAGGGCCCAGGGGTTTACATAGACATCCGAGCCCGCTAGCGTTTCAAACTCGCCCAGGTAGACCGCCCCGGTCAGATAGCGGATGCCGAACAGGCTGTCAAAAGCCCGGGTAGAGCCGTTGTCGCTGTTGGCCCAGACATCGTCGGCCTTTGAGATGCCCAGCCGGGCCAGGTAGCCGGGCAGATCCGCCCGCTCCGTGGAGCTGAAGTGGGCCACATCCTTGTACCCGTACAGCATGCCCCCGTTGAGCCCGCCGCCCAGGCGGGAGCGCCAGAGGCCGCTGTCCGTCTCCTCCAGCAGGGCCAGACGGTCTGTGACCTGCCGGGCCTCCTCCCGGAAAGCGCTGGCGGAGGTATCAAAATAGTCCTCATAATGGCCCACATTGGCGTACAGCGGCCAGGCCAGGGAGGCCAGATGCAGCCCCACCGCGGCCACTGCCACGCCGGTCCGCAGAGCGCTTTTCTTTTTGTCCAGGCCCAGGATATAAGCGCAGAACAGCGCGGCTGCCGCCAGCGCCAGTCCAAAGTAGGCCCAGTCCTGGCGGACGCTCAGGCCCACTCCGGCCAGCAGCGCCAGCGCAGCCAGGATGACCGCCCCGTGCCAGGGCCGGAAGCCCTCCGGCGCGTCCAGCGCCTCTTTAGCCAGGCTCAGCAGGAAAAAGGAGAAGATAAAGGCGTAGCGGTAATGAAAGCCGGTGCTGGTGGTAAAGCCGTGCCAGATCAGATCAGGGATATAAAAGCGCAGGGAGAACAGCAGCGCCAGCACCAGCAGCAGCGCGCCCATCCGCTCCCGGCGCGGGATCTGCCCGTTGAGAAAAAACGCCAGCGCCAGCACCAGCGGCAAAAGTCCCACATAGAGGTTGGGGCCGCCCAGCAGGATCTCCTCCACGCCGGCATCGCCTGTCAGCAGCTTGTAAAGAAACGGCTCGCCTTCTTCAAAGACCTGCCCGTAGAGCAGCGCCAGCAGGACCAGCCCGGCCAGAGCGGCCATCTTCCCCCACTCCGGCACCCGCCGGGAGCGAAAGAGCAGAATAGCGCCCAAAGCCAGCAGCAACAGTGCCAGCAGCCCCGCCAACAGGGCCGCCTTCATCAGGGAGCCTGTCCGCTCCGCCAGCGCCGGGGCGACAGCCTCCAGCAGCTTGTGAGTGGTCTCATAGACATAGGTGGACAAAAGCTCCCGGAAGGGCTGCGATTTTCCCCCCTGGAGCGACAGGACCGCCGGTACCAGCAGAAAGGCCGGCAGCGCTCCGGCAGCTAGGGAGGACAAAGCAAAGGTCCCCAGCCGCCGCCAGAGCGAATTTTTCAAGCTCCGCCAGTTGCTCCAGAGCAGAAACAGCGCGTAGAGCACAGAAAACAGGCAGAGCATATAGCCGATGTAATAGTTGAAGAGAATGGCCGCCGCCAGGGAGAAGAGATACAGCCAGGAGCTCTTTCCCTCGAACAGCCGCCGCAGGCCCAGGGCTATCAGGGGCAACAGGATCACCCCGTCCAGCCACATAGCCGACCAGAAATAGCAGACATTGTAGCCGCACAGGCTGTAGGCCGCGGTCAGCAGCAGGCTCCGGGCGTTCAGGCCGCCGCTGTGCCGGAAGTAAATGGCCATGGTCAGGCCGCAGCAGCTGAGCTTCAGCAGCACGATCAGGTGCATAGCCAAGGGCGCCTGCTCCTTGGGAAACAGCAAAAACAGCAGTTCGAAGGGACTCGCCCCATAGTAGGCGTAGAGCCCGGCTATGTTTCCGCCCAAGGTCTTCTCCAGGGCGTAGAGAAAGTCCTGACGGCCCAGAAAAGCGTCCCGGAAGTAGACCCAGAAGCTCAGGTACTGTCCGTTGGCGTCAGAAAAGACCAGGGTATTGTCCCCAAAGGGGGCAATACCCCGCAGAGCATAGACCAGCAGCGTCAGAGCGAAGCTCAGGGCAAAGGCCGCCGCAAGCAGCACAGACGGAGCGCATGTTTGGTTCTGACGCTTCCGGTCTTCCATCTCATTTACTCCCATTTTCACAAAAATCAGGCAATATGTTGAGATTTATGTGAAGATTTAAAACTGTTTTTGAGGCAGCTTTGCCGCCTCAAAAACTCCCTAAAGCCCGCCCTGGGGCGGGCTCTCGCGCCGACCAAACGGGGCAACGCCCCTGCGATAAGCGCGAGTTCCTCAAATGCGAGCCCAGCGTTGTGCCCTCAGGGCACACGCGGGTCGCATTTGAATCTACTTGCCGCAGGCCTCCAGATAGGCCTTGATAGCCTTGACCGCGCCCTGGACGCCCACCTTGGCGCTGTTGACGCACAGGTCATAGTTCTCCGCGTCGCCCCAGGTCTGGTCGGTATAGTACTTGTAATAGCTGGAGCGGTCCTTATCCACTTCCCGGACCAGCTTCTTAGCCTGCTCCCGGCTCAGATCCCGGCGGCCCATCATGGTCTGGATCCGGAAATCCTCATCAGCCAGGATGAATACCCGCAGCAGATCCTCCCGCCCGCGCAGCACATAGTCCGCGCAGCGGCCCACAAAAATGCCGTTGCCCCGGTCCGCCAGCTTGCGGATGGCCTCGAACTGGGCGGCCATCACCTGCATATTCAGCCGGAGTCCCTCATGCACGCCGAAGAAATGGGGAGAGGGCAGCACATAGGAATTCACCCTCCGCTCGTCATAGGAGGCGAAGATCTCCTTGCTGAAGCCTGAGTTTTCGGCGGCGTGGTCCACGATCTCCTTGTCGTAACAGGCGTAGCCCAGCTCCTCCGCCAGGGCGCGGGCGATATCATGGCCCCCGCTGCCGTGCTGTCTGCCGATGGTAATGATCATTCGTAAGTCCCTCCTGTCCAAGTTGGTATTTTTCCTTCTATCTGTATTGTACCATCTGCCCGCCGCTTTTTCAAGCACAACCGGCCCGAAAAGGCAGACATTTCCCCGCTCTGCTTCTTGCAGAGAAATACGGCGCATAGAATGTCCCTGTCGGAAGGGGGCAAGCTATGCGCCGCTCACGTCTCATCTATAACACCGCCCTGCTCACCGGCTCCTCCCTGCTGATGAGCTGCATCGGCATGGCCTTTCAGGTCTGGCTGGTGGGGCGCATCGGCTCGGCGGGCATCGGGCTGTACCAGCTGGTGCTCTCGGTGACCAATCTGCTGGCCACCTTCGCCATCTCCGGCATCCGCTTCGCCACCACCCGGCTGGTAGCCGAGGAGATCGGCGGGGACGAGGCCTCGGGGATCGGCTCCGCCATGCGCCGCTGCCTGGCCTACGGGGCCTTTTTCGGCCTGGCCGCCGGAGCCATTTTGTGGTTTCTGGCCGAGCCCATCGGCTTTCTCTGGATAGGCGACGCCCGGACGGTGCTGTCCCTGCGCATCTCCGCCCTGGGCATGCCCTGCGTCTCCCTCTGCGCCTCGGTCTCCGGTTATTTCACCGCCTGCGGCCGGGTCTGGAAGCCCACCCTGGTCCATCTGGCCGAGCAGCTGAGCGGCATCGCTCTGGTAGCGGCCGCTCTGGGCCTGGCCCCCGCGGCGGATATCGAAAAAAGCTGCGCCGCGGTCACCCTGGGGCGGCTCGCGGCGGATTGGATCTCTCTTCTGTTGATGCTCCTGGCCTATCACCTGGACCGGCGGCGGCATTATGGGGAGCGGACGCCGGGTACGCGCCTGACGGCGCGGATGCTGAAGATCGCGCTGCCGCTGGCGGTCTCGGCCTATGCCCGCAGCGCTTTGACTACTTTCCAGCATCTGCTGGTCCCCCGGGGCCTCAAGTCCGCCGGCTACTCGGCGGACGGGGCCCTGTCCGGCTACGGCACCATCCAGGGCATGGTCCTGCCCATTCTGCTCTTCCCCTCCTGCGTTCTGTCGGCGGTGGCCGAGCTGATCGTCCCGGAGCTGACAGAGGCCCAGGTGCGGCGGGAGGGCGGAGCCATCCGCCGCACCAGTCTGGGTCTCATCCGGCTGAGCGCGGTCTTTTCCGGGGCAGTCGGGCTGTTCATGTTTCTCTTCGCGGATATCTTAGGCCAGGCCGTCTATCACAGCGCCGAGGCGGGGCCCTATATCCGGATCCTGGCCCCCTTGGTGCCCGTCATGTACACGGATATGACCGTGGACGGCTGCCTCAAGGGCCTGGGCCAGCAGGTCTGGAGCATGGGCATCAACATTCTGGACGCTCTGCTGGGCCTGCTGCTGATCTGGCAGCTGCTGCCCCGCTACGCCCTGACGGCCTATATCGGCATCCTCTACGCTACCGAGCTATTCAACTTTGCCCTGAGCCTGGGCCGGCTGCAAAAGATAACAGGATTTTTTACAGTACGCCGATCATCACCAAAAACAGTAGCACGAAGGTGACCAGCACGGCCACGGCGAAGATGGTGAAGCCGGGGCTGAACTTGCCCTTCGCTCCGCCCTTGCTGGGCTCCACCAGCCGGGCCTTGCGCAGAGCGCCCACCACGGGCTTATACAGCAGCATGGTCAGGCCGGCGTTGATGCCGCCCTTGATGAGGTTGAAGGGCAGGAACACGGTGGTCAGCATAGCGGCCACCTGCTCCCGGGGCAGGCCCATGTACATGGGGGTGATGATATAGTTCCACAGCACCATCACCACCGCCAGCACGCCCACGCCCACGGCCAGTCCGGCCACAGCGCCCTTCTGGGAGTGGAAGCGCTTATACAGGCAGGCGGCAGGGACGGTGAAGGCGCAGGTGGACACAACGTTCATGATGAAGCCGTAAGGGCCCGTCTGGCTGATGGAGATCATCTCGATGAATGACACCAGCACCGAGGTGAGCACGCAGGCGACCGGGCCGTAGATGAAGCCGGCGATGGCGATCACCGCGTCCTTGGGCTCATAGCTCAGAAAGCCCATCACGTCGGGGATGACCTTGCTCACCAGCACCATCACGTAGGACACGGCTACGAACATGGCGATGACGGCCATATAGCGGGTAGACATTTTTTTCTTTTCCATGGTTTTTCCCTCCATAAAAAATACGCCCGAAGAATGACTCTTCGGGCGTGAAAATACAGAAAAGGCAGGAATGAAAACATTCCCGTATCTTCTTCCATCCAGACTGTACTGTCGGTCCCGGAATCGCACCGGATCGTGCCTTGCGGCTCGCGGACTTGACAGATGCCCTCTGCCTTACCGCCGGTCGGGAATTTCACCCTGCCCTGAAGATGCTTTTACTATATCACGTCCTTTCTGTTTTGACAAGTCCAAATTTTTGATATATACTTATTTTTAGTCGTAAAGCAAATCTTTATCTGAGAGGCTGACATGGATCGGGACATCACCTGTGCTTTCACCGGCCACCGGCCGGCGCGGCTGCCCTGGGGCAGCCGGGACAGCGACGAGCGCTGCATGGCCCTGCGGGTGGAGCTGGCCGTGCGCCTGGAGGGCATCGTCCAGGCCGGGTACCGGCGCTTCATCTGCGGCATGGCCCTGGGCTGCGACACTTATTTTGCCCAGGCGGTGCTGGCGCTGAAGCCCAGCTGGCCGGACATCCGCTTGGAGGCGGCGATCCCCTGCCGGACCCAGGCAGACAAATGGGCATCCGCCCAGCAGGCCCTCTACCGGCAGCTGCTGGACGCCTGCGACCGGGTCACCGTCCTGCAGGAGGACTACTCGCCCGGCTGCATGCAGCGGCGCAATGAGTACATGGTGGACCGGGCCTCTCTGCTGCTGGCCTGCTATAACGGCCTGCCCGGCGGCACCATGAACACCCTTCTCTACGCCCAGCGCCAGGGTGTGAAGACGCTCATCATCGATATCGATTAATATCTCAGACCCGGAGCGCTTCGGCTCCGGGTCTGTTTTTTTATTTCTTCTTTCTCAGATACGGGATCAGCAGGCAGAGCGTAACAAGGATCACCCCGCCCACCAGCAGGAAGGGCAGCGCCGCCCTCAGAGGCGGCCGGGGCGTCTGGGCCGGGACCGGAGCCGGCTGATCCACATTTCGAAGCGGGAAGTCCGTCCCGTCCGGCTCATCCAGGCAGAACCAGCCGTCGATATGGCCGTACAGATAGCCCACATAGCCCCAGGTGCGGCCCTCCTCATCGGTGAACAGCTCCAGCGTGTAGTCGTTCTGCTGCACGTCTTCCAGCCGGCGGCTGTCCTTGACCTCCGGAGCGCCGGGGTACTCGAAGAAGTTCACCGTCTCCGCGTCCCCCCGGTAGGCGGCAAATTCCCCGTCGTAGTCCTTAAACTGCCCGCCGTAGTCCTCCTCAAAGGAGATATGGTCGTACTTCAGCAGCAGCTGGTCCATGGGGACCCAGCCGGAGAGCTCCTTCCCCTCTTCCCAGAGGCTGACCAGGCCCCAGTCCTCATACCGCCAGTAGACCCAGAGGCTGGTCCCATTTTCAAACTGCCGCAGGGCGCCCACGCCCCCGGGCGCGTCCCAGAGAGTCACATAGCCCTCGGGCCCGTTGGCCAGGTAGCCCCGGTCCTCATAGCTGCACTCCGAGTCGTGCTGCCAGTAAAAGCTGTTGCTGGGCTCCCAGAGCACGTCCGCCCGGGCCGGGCCAGCCGCCGCAGAAAACAGCAGCGCCAGCGCCGTCAGGCACAAAAGCAAACGTTTCGTATGTCTCATCACAGGCACTCCCCCACATTTTACAGGATAAGCCCAAGCAGCCGCCCCGCCCCATAGGAGACGGCGTTTGCCAGCAGGGCAAACAGAAAGGGCCGTCGCAGGGCCTCCGAGCCCCGCCGGTAACAGAGCCACTCGATCAGCACCGCCAGGGCCTCCAAGGCCAAGGCCAGCGGCAGTTCCGGCAGGCGGAACCACCAGCGCCCCGCCCACCAGAGCAGCACCGCCGGCGGATTGGTCAGGCAATTGGCCAAGGCCACCAGCCCCAGCTCCCGCCGCCCCCGCAAGCCCCAGAGCAGGGCGAAGCCCTCCTCGAAAAGCAGGGTCAGCAGCAGGGAGACCGCCAGCATCTTCAGCATAGCCGCCCTCCCTTCCGGAAGACCGGCGTCAACAGCAGCAGGCTCAGCAGCGCCGCGGCCCCGTAGACCCAGGGGCCGGTGACCGGCAGCTGCCAACCCAGCCAGGTGGGCAGAAAGCCCAGGAACAGGGCGAAGGTCAACAGCCCGAAGGCAAAGCCCTTGGCTCCCGGCAGGGCCCTCGCCGCCGCCCAGAGGGTGACGGGCATGGTCATGTTGAACAGAAACACCGCCAGCAACCCCGGCAGGGGCAGGGCAGAGAAGAGATACAGCAGCGCTGCCAGGCCCAGAGAGGAGGCGGAGGCCCTGCCGGGCCTGGCTTTATCCATCCAGAAGCCCCCGGCTGTCTTGCCCAGGGCCAGGGCCAGCACCAGGAGAAAGGCCCAGCCCCCGCCGCTCCAGGCAAAGCGCTGGTTCATCCCCAGCCAGGAGCGGAGCACCACCACCAAAATCAGCGGCAGCAGCACCGCCCGGCCCGCCGGGGCCTTTAGGCTGACGGGGGCGTTGCCGCTTTTGAGTGCGGGACCCAAGCGCCGCCTGTCCGCCGCGATGATCAGAGCGGCCAGGAGCAGCAGCCCCGCCGTGACCGGGAACAGGGCCGCCCCCGGCGCCTTGCCCCAGAGCTTGCCCAGATAGAGCCCCACCGCCCCGGGAGAGATAAAGACGCCCAGAGCCGCGGCCCTCTCCTGACTCTTATTGAGCACGTCGATCCCTCCGCCCAGATGGAACAGGGCGTTGCCCGTCCCGGCAGCGACGGCGGTGAAAATGGGCAGCGGCGAGAGCCAGGCCAGCGCCGTCAAAGCGCATCCGGCGGCGGCCACGCAGCCGTTTCGGTCCAGCCGGTCAGCCAGCAGGCCCAGAGGCATCTGTAGGGCAAAGGCGCAGAAATTATACAGCAGCAGGCAGAGGGCAAATTCCGGCCGCTCGGTCAGATGATGCAGCAGCAGGCAGGCGCAGCTCAGGTCCACCCAGAAATGGGCCAGGCTGTACAGGGCCAGCACGGCGGTGCCTCCTCAGCCCAGAAGGAGCATTTCCAGCTCCTCCACGCTCCAGGCGATGGGCCCGTCGCCGCAGGCCTCCAGCTCCTGGGGCGCGTAGCCGTAACCGGCCCCGATAAAGGCCAGGCCCGCCTCCCGGGCCCCCAGGGCGTCGTATTTGGTGTCCCCCACCAGCACGGTCCGGCGCCGGTCGGACCCGGCCTTGGCCATGGCCGCCTCGGCCAGCTCCTTCTTGGTCAGGCTCCGCTCGGCGGGGCTGCCGCAGACCGCGTCAAAGAGGCTTGCCAGGCCGGACTTCTCCAGCAGCTTCTCCGCCATGGGCTGGTACTTGATGGTGGCGATGCCGGTCTTGATCCCGGCCGCCCGCAGCTGCTCAAGCAGCTCCCGGATCCCCGGGAAGGGCCGGCTCTCGTACAGGCCGATGGGGGTGTAGCGCTCCCGGAAATATAGGATCGCCTGCTGGGCCTGCTCCGCCGAGAAGCCGAACTTTTCCTGGAACATATCCAGCAGCGGGGGACCGGCAAAGCAGGTCAGGTCCTTCAGCTCCGCCTCCACGCCGAACTTCCTCAGGGCGTACTGGACGGACTTGCTGATGCCCTCCACCGTATCAAACACCGTGCCGTCAAAATCAAAAAGAACGGTATCGTACATCTCTCTCATCCTTTTCTCAGGGTTTTTAGATATTATATCCTGCCGGTAAATCGCTGTCAATCGGGCAAAGGGCCGCATAGGATGGAGCGATATCCAAATTGTGAGGTGCTATCGGCAATGAATGAGACATATTTTCTCGGCGCTAACACCAAAGACGGCTTTTTCTCCCTCTACGGCGGCTTTCCGCCCGAGGGCGCGTTTCTCCATATCATCAAGGGCGGCCCCGGGACCGGCAAGTCCGGCTTCATGCGCAAAATTGGAAAAGCGGCGGAGGCCAAGGGCTATGACGTACACTACGTCCTCTGCTCCGGGGACCCGGACTCTCTGGACGGGGTCTGCGTCCCGGCCCTGGGCGCGGCCTGGGTGGACGGCACTGCCCCCCATGTGATCGAGCCTTCGAGCTTTGGGGCGGTTGAAGATTATGTAAACCTCGGCAAGTTCTGCCGGGTCCCCTTCTCAGATGAAGAGCGGGAGCAGATGCGGGATCTGAACCGGCGCTACAAAACCCTCTACGACCGGGCTTACGGCTATATCGCCGCGGCGGCAGCCCTGGACCGGGCTGCGCTGCCGGAGCTTTTCGGGCCGGAGGAGCGCTCCGCCGTGGAAAAGCGGGTGGACGGCCTTCTGGATCGGGCGCTGGGCCGGGCCAAGCCCGGCGGCGGCAGCAGCTCCAGACGCTTTCTCAGCGCCGTCAGCTGCCAGGGCGGCCTGCGCCTCAACGGGGAGATAGATAAGTTATGTAAACTTTCCTATGTCTTTGACGACAGCTATGGCGGAGCGGAGCTGGCCCTGCGGCGCGCGGCCCAGGGGGCCATGGAACGGGGCGCGGACGCGATCCTGTGCCCAGATCCGGTGGACCCGGCCCGGCTGGAGGCGGTGCTGCTGCCCGGCTGCGGCGTGGCCTTTCTGGGGGACCGCTGGGAGACGGAGGGGGCCCGGCATGTGCGCATCGATAGCCTGATCCCCGCCGAGAAGCAGCAGGCCCTGCGCCCGGAGCTGAAGGAGGCCGCCCGGCTCTCCGGCCGGATCATGGCCCAGGCCTATGAAAAGCTCCGCCAGGCCAAGAAGCTCCACGACGAGCTGGAGGCAGTCTACAAGCCCCATGTGGACTTCCCCGCCCTGACCCGATTTACCGACCTGGAGATCAAAAAGCTGCTGAAATGAGCGCAAAAATCCACCGGCAAAAGCCGGTGTCGCTCAGTTCATCCCTCTCAGGGCTGAATGTTTCTGCTATTCAAATAAGCCTCGCAGAGTTTCGCTCCCGCAGGCGCGAAAGCGATCAAATCGTTTTTGGCGGCGGCGTGTACGTCGCCAAAAACTCTTCTCAGCCCGCAAACGTGCGCGCCACCCGTCCAAGGACGGGTGGCGTCGTGCGATGCAGCGGGCTGCATCCCCTTTGCTCAAAAAGGCTCTGCCTTTTTGAGCAGCTACTTTAGCAGCACAGGAAATGCCAGCCGCAGAGGGGGCCCAGGCAGAAGTTAGCCGCGCACATGGTCATACACAGCCGGTCCGGGCTCAGTCCGGAGCCGTAACGGACGTTGTAATTGTTGTAAAAGTCGCCTCCGCTTTGGAGCTGGGTCAGCAGCCGGCGGTACTCCTCGTTACCGGGGTCGATCTCCACGGCCCTCTTGGCCGCGTCCAGCGCCGCTACCCGGTTGCCCATGTACATGTTGGCCCCGGCGGTCAGGTAGTACCAGGTGCCGTCCCGCTCGCTGACGGGCACGCCGGACAGGGCGTTGATGGCCTCCCGGTACATGCCGTTGCGGATATAGTTCTTGGCGGCGGTGTAC
>CANQTO010000014.1 GCA_947626785.1 uncultured Oscillospiraceae bacterium | reverse complement strand
GCTGAGCCTGGCCGTCACCACGGTGGGGGCCATCCTGCTGTTCACCTGCGCCAACCCCCTGGTGCGGACCTTCATCCGCGATGCGGAGACCGTGCGCTACGGCAGCATGTTCCAGCGGATCATCTGCATCACCGGGCCCTTTACGGCCATCACCACGGTCATCATCTCCATCTTCCAGGCCGTCGGCCAGAAGGGGAAGCCGCTGGCCCTGTCCATGCTCCGCAAGGGCGGGCTGGACGTGCCCTTCATGTTCCTGCTGGACGCCCTGGGCGGCGCGGGCGCTATCGCCTGGGCCACGCCCATCGCCGACTGCGGGGCCATGCTGGCGGGGCTGCTCCTGTTCGCGCCTCTGTGGCGGAAAATGGGGGCCGGGCGGCCGGACGCGGGCACTTGACAGGGCCCGCCGGCGCGGCATATAATATTTGAAACGGAAACGTGTAGATCTGCCTGATTTTTTGACTATTTCTGTACACAGACGCCGTTGTGGAGGGACCCGCAACGGCGTCTGTGCTGTATAAAAGGGAGGCTTTGCCTTGCATACTCTGAAACTGATCCCCTGGGGCGTCCGGGGCTCCTTTCCCGTGGCCGGGGCGGACTTCCTCGGCTACGGCGGGAACACCTCCTGCTTTTCCCTCCAATTGGGAGAGGAGCTGCTGGTGTTTGACGCCGGCTCCGGCCTCGCCCCCCTTGGCGACTGGCTCCGGCGGAGGGAGGGCATCAAGAGCGTCCACATCCTTCTGAGTCACGCCCACCTGGACCACGTGCTGGGCCTGTTTCCCTTTCTGAGCGCCCTCGGGCCGGAGCGGCAGGTCCACCTGTACGGCGGGGCCGCTCTGGACAGTTTGAAAACGCTGCTCTCCCCGCCCTACTGGCCCCTGTCCCTTCTGGACGGCGTCCGTCTCCACCGGGTAAGGCCCGGCAAGTCCTTCCGCCTGGCCGGGAACGGCGGGGCCCTGCTCTCCGCCATGGAGGGCAGCCACCCGGGCGGCTGCCTCTGGTACCGGCTGGACCTGGACGGCAAGTCCCTTGTCTATCTGCTGGACTGTGAGCCGGACCCGGCCCGGCGGCCGGAGCTTTTACGCTTCGCCCAGGGGGCCGATCTGATCGTCTGGGACGCAAACTTTCCCCCCAGGCAGGAAAAGCCCGGCTGGGGGCACTCCAGCTGGGTCCAGGGGGCGGCCCTGGCCCGGGAGGCTGGGGCAAAACGGGTGCTGATGGCCCATTATGCCCGGGATCTGGACGACCGGGCGCTGCAAGAGCTGGAACGGGACGCCGCCCGGACCGGCAGCGCCTGCATCTTTGCCAAAGAGAGGACGGAGATCGAACTATGACGCAACAGGAATTTCAGAATATTTTAGAGGTGGGCGTGATGCTCTCCTCCGAGCGGGATTTGGACAAGCTCCTGGCCCGGGCGCTGGACTGCGTGATGGACCTGGCCCGCTGCGACGCCGGCACTCTCTATCTGCTGGAGGGGGACAAACTGGCCTTCAAGCTCATGCGGAACCGCTCCCGCCCCATCGGGACCCTGCCGCCGGTGCCCCTGAGCCGGGAGAACGTCTGCGCCCTGGCCTTTCTGGAGGGCCGCACCGTCTCTGTTGACGACGTGTACGAGAACCGGGAGTGCGACTTCACCGGCCCTCTCCAGTACGACGCCCAGACCGGCTACCGGACCCGCTCCATGCTGGTAGTGCCCATGATCGGCCGGGAGGGGGAAAAGCTGGGGGTCCTACAGCTGATCAACGCCCTGGATGAGAGCGGCGCGGTGGTCCCCTTCCCCGCCGATATGACCCTGGTGCTGGAGTCGGTGGCCTCCCAGACGGCGGTCACCGTCCAGAATGTGCGCTATGTGGAGGAGATCCATGAGCTGTTCCACTCCTTCGTGCGGGTCATGTCCGCCGCCATCGGCGAGCTGACCCCCTACAACGCCAGCCACACCCGGCACATGGCGGCCTACTGCGGCCGCTTCCTGGACTATCTGAACGAGAGCGCCGGTTATGAGCGCTTCGACGCCGCCCGCCGGGAGGAGCTGCTCACCAGCGTCTGGCTCCACGACGTGGGCAAGCTGGTCACCCCCCTGGAGGTCATGAACAAGGCCGGCCGCCTGCGGCCGGAGCAGCGCGACGCCGTCTTTCACCGGCTGGAGCTCATCCGCCTGCGGGGGGAGATCGACTGTCTCCGGGGCCGCGCCACGCCGGAGGAGCTGGAAGCCCTGAAGGCGGACACCTTCGCCGCCCAGCGCTTTATCGAGGAGATCGACACCGCCGACCGGCTGGACGAGGGGCAGCTGGCCCGGGTGGACGCCCTGGCCGGGCGGAGCTACACCGAGGCGGACGGCTCTGTCCGCCCCTGGCTGACGGAGGAGGAGCGGCGGATGCTGTCCATCCGGGGCGGCACCCTCTCCCCGGAGGAGCGGCAGATCATGGAGAACCACGTGGTCCTCACCGACCGGCTGCTGTCCCAGATCCATTTCTCCCGGAACCTGTCCCATGTGCGCCAGTGGGCGGCCAGCCACCACGAGCTGCTCAACGGCCGGGGCTACCCCGAGCATCTGAGCGGGGACCAGATCCCCGAGGAGGTCCGCATCATCACCATTCTGGACATTTTTGACGCCCTGGTGGCCTCCGACCGGCCCTACAAGGCGGGCAAACCGGTCCCCGTGGCGTTGGCTATTTTAAAGGATATGGCCGCCCAGGGGCGGCTGGACGCAGAACTGCTGGAGCAGTTCGAGGCCAGCCGGTGCTGGGAAGCCGGGGAGGACGAAAAATGAAACGCTTTTTTTGTATGCTCCTGGCCTCTGCCCTGCTGCTGTCCTGCGCCGCCTGCGGCGGGGCGAAGGCCGCCAGTATGTGGCTGGTGAAGACCGAGGGCTCCGTGGCCGTCACCGACGGCGAGGGGACCGCCGTGGCCCTGACCGGCCGGCTGGGCCTCTTCAGCGGCTACGGGGTCAGCACCCAAGCGGCCAGCTACGGCTGGATCGACCTGGACGAGACAAAGCTGACCAAGATGGACGAGAACAGCGACGTGGAAGTCCAAAAGGACGGCAAAAACCTGGTCCTGACCGTCAACAGCGGCTCTCTGTTCTTCAACGTGACCCAGCCCCTGGCGGCGGATGAGACTTTGGAGATCCGCTCCTCCGATATGGTCACCGCCATCCGGGGCACCTGCGGCTGGGTGGAGGTGCCCGACGCCAGGCACATGAACGTGTACATCCTGGAGGGCACGGTGGAGTGCTCCGTGGGCGGCGTGACCAAGTCCGTCCCCGCCGGCCAGAGGGCCGCCCTCAGCGCCGCGGACAGCACCGTCACTGTGGAGGTGTTCTCTGCCGCCGATATCCCCGCCTTCGTCTCTGTTGAGTTGCGGGAGGATGAGTTCCTGGCTGCCGTCATTCGGGTTGTCACCGGGATGGATGTCACAGCTAACTGGACTCTGGAAAACGGCGTACTGACGATCTTTGGGCCCGTCTGGGAAGTTCCCTGGGACGGGCGGCAGGAGGAGATCCGCTCTGCGGTCATCCAGGACGGTGTCACAGAGATCGGGCCCGGCTGGTTTACCGGCTACACCAACTTGACCCAGGTGCAGATTTCGGACAGCGTCACTTCCATTGAGTCAGACACCTTCGCAGGGTGCAGCAGTCTGACAGAATTGACGCTCCCTGACAGCATCACATACATCGGCGAGCAGGCCTTTGCCGATTCCGGCCTGACTGAGCTTGTGTTCCCCGCCGGCCTCACCTCCATTGAGGAGAATACCTGCTTTGGATGCACCGCTTTGACCCGGGTGGTGATCCCCGACGGCGTCACGTCCATCGGAGAACAGGCCTTTGTTGACTGCAACGGTTTGACCGAGCTGGTCATCCCCGGCAGCGTTCGGACCATTGGAGCGGTCGCCTTCCATAGCTGCATGGGCTTGACCGATCTGGTGCTCCAGGACGGCGTCACCACCATCGAGCGCGGCGCTTTTGGCTCCTGCTTCAATTTGAGCCGGGTGAGCATCCCCGACAGCGTCACCTCCATCGGAGAAAGCGCTTTCAGCTACACCAGCCTGACCGCCGAGGACATCCCCGCCCGTTTTGACCCCGTCGCGGTGGGGGTAGTGAGACCCGAATAAATCGAAAGGAAGCACCCAGAGCCTATCTTTCTTAAAAGCGGAAATTTGAGAAGAGCTTCCGTAATAAGAAATGCCAGGCCGGAAAAGGAGGAGACTTTTATGGAAACCATGTGCGATTTTGTAGTAGAAGATGGAGAATTGAAAAAATATGTGGGTTCCGAGAACGATGTGACGATCCCAGAGGGCGTGACCAGCATCGGCGACGAGGCATTCTATATCTGCGAGAGCCTGACCCAGGTGGCGATCCCGGAAGGCGTCACCTCCATCGGCGAATGCGCGTTCTTTGGTTGTCAGAACCTCGCCGGCGTGACGATCCCGGAGAGCGTCACCTCCATCGGAGACTATGCGTTCTGGGGTTGCAAGAGCCTCGCCAGCGTGACGATCCCGGAGGGCGTGACGGCTATCGGCAGCCTTGCGTTCGCAGAATGTGAGCACCTGTCCAGCATGGCGATCCCGGAGAGCGTCACCTCCATCGGCGAGGGGGCGTTCTGGGATTGCAAGAGCCTCGCCAGCGTGACGATCCCAGGGGGAGCGATAACCATCGGCGACCATGCGTTTTCATTCTGCGAGAACCTGACCCAGGTGACGATCCCGGAGTGCGTCACCTCCATCGGAGGCGGGGCGTTCCGCGGATGCAAAAGCATGATGGACGATCGGGGTTTCGTGATCGTGAATTCTGTGCTATATGGATATTTTGGCCGCGAAAAGGATGTGACGATCCCAGAAGGCGTGACCAGCATCAGCAACTGCGCATTTGAGGGCTGTTCGAGCCTGACCCAGGTGACGATCCCGGAGTGCGTCACCTCCATCGGCAACGCGGCGTTCCGCGGATGCAAAAGCATGATGGACGATCGGGGTTTCGTGATCGTGAATTCTGTGCTATATGGGTATTATGGCTGCGAAAAGGATGTGACGATTCCAGAGGGAGTGACAGCCATCAGCGACTGGGCGTTCGAGAAATGTTCGAACTTGATCCACATCGAGATCCCGGAAGGCGTCACCTCCATCGGAGACGTGGCGTTCCGCTATTGTTTGAGCCTCACCAGCTTGATCATTCCAGAGGGCGTGACCCGTATCGGCATTGGGGCGTTCGAGGGCTGCGTAAGCCTGGCCCGCGTGACGATCCCCGACAGCGTGACCCGTATCGACTTCGGGGCGTTCATGAGCTGCAAGAGCCTGAGCAGCGTGAAAATTCCGGAAAGTGTGACCCATATCGGCGACTGGGTGTTCCGCGATTGTGTGAGTCTGACCAGCGTAACGATCCCCGACAGCGTCGTCTCCATCGGCAAAGACGCTTTCGACGGTACCCAGCTGACCGCAGAGGACATCCCCGCCCGTTTTGACCCGGTCGCGGTGGGGGTAGTGAGACCCGAATAAATCGGAAGCGCACAGATCCTATCTTTCTAAGGTAAAAATAACGCATGGAGATTTGAGAGGAGCTTCCGTAATAAGAAATGCCAGGCCGGAAAAGGAGGAGACTTTTATGGAAACCATGCGCGATTTTGTAGTAGAAGATGGAGAATTGAAAAAATATGTGGGCTCCGAGAACGATGTGACGATCCCGGAGGGCATCACCCGCATCGGGGACCATGTGTTCCGTAACCACAGGAGTTTGACCCATGTGGAGATCCCAGAAGGCGTCACCAGCATCGGCGAAAGCGCGTTTGATGGCTGCGAGGGCCTGATCAGTATAACGATCCCAAAAAGCATAACCTCCATTGGCAAAAGCGCTTTTTCATTCTGCAAGAGCCTGACCAGCATAACGCTCCCGGATGGGGTGACCTCCATCGGTGAAAGCGCGTTTGAGGGCTGCGAGAACCTGAACAGCCTGACGATACCGGAAAGTGTGACCAACATCGGCGACAGGGCGTTCGCAGGCTGCGTAAGCCTGATGGACGGCCGGGGTTTCGTGATCGTAAATTCTGTGCTGTATGGGTATTACGGCCGCGAGAACGACGTGACGATCCCGGATGGGGTGACCCGCATCGGTGAAGGGGCGTTCGCCGGCTGCATAAACCTGACCAGCGTGACGATTTCGGAGAGCGTGACCTGCATCGGCGGCGGGACATTCGCCGGCTGCGTAAACCTGACCAGCGTGACGATCCCGGAGAATATGACCTGCATCGGTGAAATGGCGTTCTATCGTTGTGAAGGTCTTACCCACGCGGAGATCACGGAGGGCGTCACCTCCATCGGCGACAGTGCGTTCTGCGGCTGCAAAAGCCTTGCCCACGTGACGCTCCCGGGCACCGTGACCGGCATCGGGGACTTCGCGTTCCGCGATTGTTCGAGCCTGACCAGCATAGCGGTCCCGGAGGGCGTGGAGCGCATCGGCGACGGGGCTTTCTATGGATGTGTGAGTCTGACCAGCATCACGATCCCGGATGGCGTGACCCGCATCGGCGACAGTGCGTTCCGCGGCTGCAAAAGCCTTGCCCACGTGACGATCCCGGGTACCGTGACCGGCATCGGGGACTTCGCGTTCCGCGATTGTTCGAGCCTGACCAGCATCACGATCCCGGATGGCGTGGAGCGCATCGGGGGCGAGGTGTTCTGTGGATGTGTGAGCCTGACCAGCATCACGATCCCGGAGAGCATGACAACCATCGGCAAAAAAGCGTTCATCGGTTGCGAGAGCCTGAACCATGTAGAAATTTTGGGGAGCATGACCGGTATCGGCAGCGCGGCATTTTGCGGGTGTACAAGCTTGATAGACGCTTCTGGTTTTGTGGTCATCGATTCCGTCTTATACGGATATTATGGCTCCGAGAACGATGTGACGATCCCGGAGGGTGTGATCCGCATTGGCAACGGGGCATTCCGCGATTGCGAGAGCCTGACCTATGTCGAGATCCCGGAAACCGTGACCAGTATCGGCGGCCATGCGTTCTGGATGTGTTCGAACTTGACCGGCGTGACGCTCCCGGAGAATTTGACCAGCATCGGCGACTGGGCTTTCTATGGATGCGAAAGCCTGACCTGTGTTGAGATCCCGGCGAACGTGACCGGCATCGGCGACGGAACCTTCGATAGGTGTACGCGCCTGGCCAGTGTGACGATCCCGGAAGGTTTGACCCGCATCGGTGACGAGGTATTTTGGATGTGCGAGAGCCTGACCTGTGTTGAGATCCCAGAAGGCGTGACGACCATCGGCGCCAGGGCATTCGATGGGTGTAAACGTCTCGCCCATGTGACCATCCCGGAAAGCGTGACGGCCATCGGCGATTCGGCCTTCCGCGGATGCGTTGACCTCGCAAATGTGACGATCCCGGAGAGCGTCACCAGCCTGGGGGAAAATGTGTTCCGGGGCTGCGTAAAATTGTTGTAAACGTGCCTCTAAAATCGCCGGGATCTTATACCTTCTTTTCCATTTAAAGTCTTTCTCCCTCCGGCCCAGCCGGGGGGAGAAAATCGTATATGCCGCGTATATAGAAACGGAAGACGGCGATACCGGCGGCCGCTTTATCCCGCGAAAACCGCATAGAGCTTCCGTAATAAGAAATGCCTGACTCGGGAAGGAGTGGACTCTTATGAGCGACTTAGGCGACTTTATCATAGAAAAGGGAGAACTAAAGAAATATTTGGGCTGGGAAAAGGATCTGGAGATCCCGGAGGGAGTGACCGGCATCGGCAACGGGGTGTTTTTCGGATGCGAGGGGCTTACCAGCGTAACGATCCCAGAAGGAGTGACCCGCATCGGCGACAACGCGTTCCACGGCTGCATAAGACTTGCCAGCGTAAAGCTTCCCAAAAGCTTGACCAGCATCGGGGCCTTCGCGTTCTGTGAGTGTTTGGCCCTTACCGGCGCGACATTTCCGGAGGGCATGACGGACATCGGCTACATGGCTTTCTCGAGCTGCGAGAGCCTCGCCCATGTCACGATCCCGGAGAGCGTAACGAATATCGGCGACGCGGCGTTCTGCGGGTGCGTAAGCATGATGGACGAGCGTGGTTTCGTGATCGTGGGCTCTGTGCTCTATGGATATTATGACTCCGAGAATGTGGTGACGATCCCGGAAGGCGTGACCCGCATCGACAACTGGGTGTTCGATGACTGTGAGAGCATGACGGGCGTGATCATCCCGGAAAGTGTGACCAGCATCGGGGAAAGGGCGTTCAAGGGGTGCAAAAACCTGACCAGCGTGAAAATTCCTGAAAGCGTGACCCGCATCGGCGACAACCCGTTCGAGGGGTGCGAAAGCCTTACCCAAATAGAGATCCCAGAGAGCATAACGAATATCGGCGGCATACTGTTCCGCGAGTATAAAAGCACGTTGGACGATCATGGTTTCATGATCGAGGATTCTGTGCTCTATGGATATTGTGGCTCCGAGAACGATGTGACGATCCCGGAGGGTGTGACCCGCATCGGCGACTTGGCGTTCGCGGATTGCACGAGCCTGACCAATATAACGATCCCGGAGACCGTGACCAGCATCGACGCTGAAGCGTTCAGGGAGTGTAAGAGCCTGACCAGCGTGACGATCCCGGAGACAGTGACCCACATCGGCGACTTGGCGTTCGCGGATTGCACGAGCCTGACCAATATAACGATCCCGGAGACCGTGACCAGCATTGGCTTCGGCGTATTCTACAGATGCGAGAGCCTGGCTAGCGTGATGATATCAAAGGAACGGACGTCCGTTGACGCGAATGCGTTTATGGGCTGCACAAGATTGATGGACGATCATGGTTTTGTGATCATCGATTCCGTCTTATACGGATATTATGGCTCCGAGAACGATGTGACGGTCCCGGAGGGAGTAACACGCATCGGTATCGGCGCGTTCTTGTGTCGAGAGAACCTGACCCACGTGACGATCCCGGAGGGGGTGACGGCCATCGGCGACGATGCGTTTGCTTGCTGCGAGAACCTCACCGGCGTGACGATCCCGGAAGGGGTGACGGCCATCGGCAACCGGGCGTTTTCGTACTGTGAAAACCTTATCCATGCAAAAGTGCCGGAGAGCGTGACGAGCCTGGGGGAAAACGTGTTCCAGGGCTGCGATGAATTATTGTAAAGTTGATATTCGTTGTTTATCCGCCAATACCCTTGACAGCCGAAATGTCTTTCGGTATCCTTAGATAAAGAGCTTTACTAAATAATGTGTGGAAATATGACGAGAACTTCCGTAATAAGAAATGCCAGGCTGGAAAAGGAGGGGACTTTTATGGGAGACATGGGCGATTTTATCATAAAAGATGGCGTATTAGAAAAATATGTGGGCCGGGAAAAGAATGTAACGATCCCGGAGGGCGTGACCAGTATCGGAGACGGGGTGTTCAGCAATTGCGCGAGCCTGACCAGTGTAATGATCCCGGAGGGTGTGACCCGCATCGGTGAAAGCGCGTTCGGCGGATGCTCACGTCTGAGCAGCTTGACGATCCCGGAAAGTGTGACAAGCATCGGAAGCCATGCGTTCTCGGGGTGCAAGAGCCTGACCAGCGTGACGATCCCGGAGGGAGTGACCGGCATCGGCTATGGGGTGTTTTACGGATGCGAGGGGCTGACCAGCGTAACGATCCCAGAGGGAGTGACCCGCATCGGCAATGAAGCGTTCCTCGGCTGCAAAAGACTTGCCAGCGTAAAGCTTCCCAAAAGCTTGACCAGCATCGGTGCCTGGGCGTTCAGCAGATGTTCGAGCCTGACCAGTGTAACGATTCCGGAAGGTGTGACCAGCATCGGCGAAAACGCGTTCGAGGATTGCAAAAGTTTGACCAGTGTTACAATCCCGGAAAGCGTGACGGACATCGGCTACATGGCTTTCTCGAGTTGCGAGAGCCTTGCCCATGTCACGATCCCGAAGAGCGTAACGAATATCGACGACGCGGCGTTCTGCGGGTGCGTAAGCATGATGGACGAGCGTGGTTTCGTGATCGTGGGTTCTGTGCTCTATGGATACTATGACTCCGAGAATGTGGTGACGATCCCGGAAGGCGTGACCCGCATCGACAACGGGGTGTTCGATGATTGTGAGAGCATGACGGGCGTGATCATCCCGGAAAGTGTGACCAGCATCGGGGAAAGAGCGTTCAAGGGGTGCAAAAACCTGACCAGCGTAAGGATCCCCGAAAGCGTAACCCGCATCGACGATGAAGCGTTCCGCGATTGTTTGAGCCTGACCAGTATAACGATCCCGGAGGGCGTCACTAGCATCGGCGACTGTGCGTTCAGCGGATGTTCGAGCTTGACCAGTGTAACGATCCCGGGGAGTATGACCAGCATTGGAGGCAGTGCGTTCTCGTGGTGCAGGAGCCTGGCCAGCATAACGATACTGGAGGGTGTGACCAGCATCGGCGAAAACGCGTTCGTTGGGTGTTCGAGCCTAACCAGTGTAACGATTCCGGGGAGTGTGACGATCATCGGTCAAGAGGCTTTCTCTGGATGCTCGAGCCTGACCAGCGTGACGATCCCCGACAGCGTCACCTCCATCGGCGACCGGGCGTTCAGTGGATGTTCGAGCCTGACCAGCACGACGATCTCGGAAGGTGTGTGCGGCATCGGGACCAAGGCATTCGAAGGATGTTCGAGCCTGACCCATGTGGAGATCCCGAAGAGCATGAGCCGCATCGGCAACAGGGCTTTCGAGGGGTGCGAGAGTTTGACCAGCGTGACGATATCAAAGGGTCGGACGTCAGTTGGCGCGAACGCGTTTATAGGCTGTACAAGGTTGATGGACGATCATGGTTTTGTGATCATCGATTCTGCCTTATACGGATATTACGGCTCCGAGAATGCTGTGGAGATCCCGGAGGACGTGACCCTCATCAGCAGCAGGGCTTTCTATGGACGTTCGAGCTTGACCGGCATAACGATCCCGGGAAGCGTGACTCTCATCGGTCACGAGGCTTTCTATGGATGTTCAGGCCTGACCAGCGTGGTCATTTCGGAGGGTGTGCGCGGCATCGGTCAAGATGCCTTTACCAACTGCACGAACCTGACCAGCGCGACGATCCCGAAGAGCGTGACCTTCATCGGCCCTGGAATATTCCGCAGCTGTTCGAGCCTGACCAGCGTAAGGATCTCGGAAAACGTGACGATCATTGGCGACCGGGCTTTTGAGGAGTGCGGGCGTTTGACCAGTGTGACGATCCCGGAGAACGTCACCAGCGTCGGCGAACGGGCGTTCTGCGGATGCTCGAGTCTGAGCAGCTTGACGATTCCGGAGAGTATGCACTACATCGGCGATTGGGCGTTCTGGGGTTGCAAGAGCCTGACCAGTGTAACGATCCCTGAAAGCGTGACCCGCATCGGCGACTGGGCGTTCCACGGCTGCGGGAACCTTTCCCGCATGACGATCCCGGGAAGTGTGACCAGTATCGGTGATGCAGCATTCTGCGGATGTGTAAGCTTGGCGAACGAGCGGGGGTTCGTGATCGTTCATTCTGTGCTCTATGGATATTATGGCTCCGAGAACGATGTGACGATCCCGGAAGGCGTGACCGGCATCAGCGGCTGGGCGTTCTACGGATGTTCGAGCCTGACCAGTATAACGATTCCAGGGAGTGTGACCAGCATCGGCGACTGTGCGTTCTACGGATGTTCGAGCCTGACCAGTGTAACGATCCCGGAAAGCGTGAAGCTCATCGGTCACGAGGCTTTCTCTAGATGTTCGAGCTTGACCAGTGTAACGATCCCGGGGAGTGTGACCAGCATTGGAGGCAGTGCGTTCTCGTGGTGCAGGAGCCTGACCAGCATAACGATCCCGGGGAGTGTGACCAGCATTGGAGGCAGTGTGTTCTCGTGGTGCAGGAGCCTGACCAGCATAACAATTTTGGAAGGTGTGACCAGCATCGGCGAAAACGCGTTCGATAGGTGTTCGAGTCTGAGCAGTGTAACGATCCCGGGGAGTGTGACGATCATCGGTCAAGAGGCTTTCTCTGGATGCTCGAGCCTGACCAGCGTGACGATCCCCGACAGCGTCACCTCCATCGGCGAAAATGCTTTCTCCATAACCTCGCTGACCGCCCAGGACATCCCCGCCCGTTTTGACCCCGCTTTCTTGGGGATAGAGCCGTAATCAGACTGTAGACAAACCCCATTCACAGCAAGGAAGGAAGCGTATAGATCATGGCCCCACGGAAACGGACGCTCTTTCTGGCCGCCCTGCTGGCGGCGGCGCTGTTGACCCTGCTGGCGGGCCTGGGCGTCCTGGACCGGCCGGACCGGGCCGCCGCCGACCTGCTCTACCAGCGGCCCCGGTCCGCCGAGGGCGGGATCGTTCTGGTGGGCATCGACCAGCGGGCCCTGGAGGAGCTGGGGCCCTACAGCCAGTGGGACCGGGAGATCTTCGCCCGGGCGGTGGAGGCGTTGAACGCCTCGGAGGAGGACCGCCCCGCGGTCATCGGCTTGGACCTGCTCTTCACCGGCGCGTCTGCCCCGGAGGCGGACGCCGCCCTGGCGGCGGCCGCGGGCCGGTACGGCAACGTGGTCACCGCCTCGGCGGCGCAGTTCGGCAGCATGACGCCCTCCGGCGGGGCCGTGGGCTATACTCTGGACGTCTTCGCGCCCCGGAGCTACGACGAGCCCTATGAGGCTCTGCGGCAGGTCACGGTCCAGGGCCATGTCAACGCCATGCTGGACAGCGACGGGGTCCTGCGCCGCGGCCTGCTCAGCCTGTCTCTGCCCGACGGGCGTCAGGTCCCCTCCTTCGCCCTGGCCCTGGCCCGGAAGTATCAGGAGGCCCTGGGGCAGCCGGAGCCGCAGCTGCCGGAGACGGACAGCCGGGGCTTCTGGCTCCTGCCCTTCACCGGCCGGCCGGGGGCGTACAGCGAGGACATCTCTATTGCCGGTCTGCTGGACGGCTCCGTTCCTCCCAGCCATTTCCGGGGCAAGATCGTGCTCATCGGCCCCTACGCCTCCGGCCTGGGCGACAGCTACGTGACCGCCGTGGACCACGCCGAGCCCATGTACGGTGTGGAGTATCAGGCCAACGCCGTCGAGGCGCTCCTCCGGGGCGATTTTCTCCGGGAAGTCAATGATCTGCCCCAGCTGGCCGCCCTGTTCGCCCTTTTGCTGCTGGCCTTTTTCCTGTTCTGGAAGCGCCACGCCCTGTTTTCCACCGGGGCGCTGCTGGTGCTGGCCGGGGGCTGGGTGGGGCTCTGCGCCCTCCTGCGGGAGCAGGGGCTCCTTCTCCATGTGCTGTGGGTCCCGGTGGGGGCGGCCCTGCTCTATCTGGGCTGCCTGGCGGCAAGCTACGTCCAGTCGGTCCTGGAGACCCGCCGGGTGACGGCCACCTTCCGGCGCTATGTAGCGCCGGAGATCGTCAGCGAGCTGCTGAAGACCCCCGGCGCTCTGGAGCTGACCGGCAAGACGACGGAGATCGCGGTGCTGTTCGTGGACGTGCGGGGCTTCACCTCCATGTCGGAGCTGCTCTCCCCCACGGAGGTGGTGGCGATCCTGAACCGCTATCTGAGCCTGATCTCGGACTGCATCCTGCGGCACGGCGGGACTCTGGACAAATTCGTGGGCGACGCGGCCATGGCCTTCTGGGGCGCGCCGCTGCCCTGCCCCGACGCGGCGCTCCAGGCGGCCCGGGCCGCCCTGGACATGGTGGAGGGCTCCAAGGCCCTGTCCGAGCAGCTGATGGCCGAATTCGGCCGGACGGTGTCCTTCGGCATCGGCATCCACCTGGGCGAGGCCGTGGTGGGCAACGTGGGTTCCCCCAAGCGCATGGACTACACCGCCATCGGCGACACGGTGAACACCGCCGCCCGCCTGGAGGCCAACGCCCCCGGCGGCACGATCTACATCTCCCGGGCCGTAGCCGGCGCTCTGGGGGGCCGGGCCGCCGTGAGCTCTCTGGGCGATTCCGTGCCCCTGAAGGGCAAGCAGGCGGGCTTCGAGGTCCTGGTCCTGAAGGGCCTGAGACCGGACCTACCGGAAGCGTGAACCGCCCGGCCCGGCTCTGGCGCTGTCATAGACCGGATTTGCCTGAAAAAGATCAAAAAAAGCCGCCCGAAGGCGGCTTTTTTATCATAATTTTGCTCAGTGGATGGAGAAGAAGGCGTCCCTTCCGGGGTACTGGGCCACGTCGAAGAGCTCCTCCTCGATGCGCAGCAGCTGGTTGTACTTGGCCACCCGGTCCGTGCGGGAGGGGGCGCCGGTCTTGATCTGCCCGGCGTTGACCGCCACGGACACATCGGCGATGGTGGTGTCCTCGGTCTCGCCGGAGCGGTGGGACACCACGGCGGTCCAGCCGGCCCGGTGGGCCATCTGGATCGCGTCCAGGGTCTCGGTCAGGGTGCCGATCTGGTTGAGCTTGATGAGCACGGAGTTGGCGGCCTTCAGGGCGATGCCCTTCTTGATCCGCTCGGTGTTGGTGACGAACAGGTCGTCCCCCACGATCTGGATGCGGCCGCCCAGGCGGCGGGTCATCATTTGCCAGCCCTCCCAGTCGTTCTCGCCCATACCGTCCTCGATGGAGATGATGGGGTACTTGTCCACGAAGCCCTCCCACATGTCCACCATCTGCTCGCTGGTCATCACCGTGCCCCGCTTGGGCAGGTGGTAGCATCCGTCCTCCTTGTACCAGTCGGACACGGCGCCGTCGATGGCGATCTTGAAGTCCTCGCCGGGCTTGTAGCCCGCCGCCTCCATGGCGGCCACCAGGGCCTTCAGGGCGTCCTCGTCGCTGTCCAGATCAGGGGCGTAGCCGCCCTCGTCGCCCACGCCGGAGGCGGGGACCACCTTTTTCAGGGCGTGGAACACCTCGGCGCACATGCGCAGGGCCTCCTTGAAGCTCTTGGCCCCCACGGGCATGATCATGAACTCCTGGATATCCACATTGGAGCCCGTGGCGTGGGCGCCGCCGTTGAGCACGTTCATCATGGGCACCGGCAGGGTCTTGGCGTTGACGCCGCCGATATAGTTGTACAGGCTCTGGCCGGTAGCGGCGGCGGCGGCCTTGGCGCAGGCCAGGGACGCGCCCAGGATGGCGTTTGCGCCCAGTCGGGTCTTGTTGGGAGTGCCGTCGATCTCGATGAGCATCTTGTCGATCGAGGTCTGGTCCAGCACGTTCAGCCCCAGCAGGGCCTCGGCGATCTCGCCGTTGACGTTTTCCACGGCCACCTGCACGCCCTTGCCGTTGTAGCGGCTCTTGTCCCCGTCCCGCAGCTCGCAGGCCTCGTACATGCCGGTGGACGCGCCGGAGGGCACCGCGGCCCGGCCGATGGTCCCGTCGTCCAGCGTGACCTCCACCTCCACGGTGGGATTGCCCCGGGAGTCCAGGATCTCCCGGCCCATCACGTCTACTATTTCAAAATACTGCTTCATAGCGGACCTCCTTTAAAACTGTGATCGTGTCGTATTATACCATAACCGCGAAGCGGGGATGGTATAATTCAGCCATGTTTTTCGGTTGCCGCGAAAGCGGCGAGAAAAACGGCATAAAATCTATAATAGCCGTCCTATGGTTATTATACCACAAGGCAGGCAAAAATAAAGGGACAAATTGTAAATCTGCCGCCCGGCGGCCGCTCTTGCGCTTCGCCTCCGGGTATGTTAAAATCAGGGGAGAATCGAAACGGGATGTGATCGCCATCGAAGCCTACAGTGTGCTGATGTCCGTCTACGCCAAGGAGAAGCCGGAAAACCTCCGGCAGAGCCTGGAGAGCATGTTTGCCCAGGACCCGGTGACGGACGACTTTGTTCTGGTCTGCGATGGGCCCCTGACCGGGGAGCTGGACCGGGTCATCGCCGAATACGAGGCCGCTTATCCCGCCTCCTTCCGCCCCCTGCGCTTTGCGGAGAACCGGGGGCTGGGCCCCTCCCTGCGGGACGGGCTGCTGGCCTGCCGGAACGATCTGGTGGCTCGGATGGATTCGGACGACATCAGCCTCCCGGACCGCTGCCGCAAGCAGCTGGCCCTCTTTGAGGCCCGGCCGGAGCTGAAGATCTGCGGCGGGGCCATCGCCGAGTTCATGGGCTCGCCGGAGAACACGCTCTCGGTCCGATCCCTGCCGGGCTCCGGGGAGCTGGCCGCCTATGCCCGGCTGCGCAACCCCTTCAACCACATGACCGTCATGTTCCGAAAAAGCGCCGTGCTGGCGGCGGGGAGCTATCGGGACGCCCCCCTCTTTGAGGACTATGACCTCTGGCTGCGGATGCTGGGGCAGGGCTGCGTGGGGGACAATCTGCCGGACATCCTCGTTCTGGCCCGGGTGGATGGTATGCACAGCCGCCGGGGCGGCGCGGCCTATCTGAAAAAGGCCGCCGCTTTCCGCCGGCAGATGCTGCGAAACGGCTATTGCAGCGGCTTTGAATATGTCTATGCCCTCTCCGCCTGCGCGGCGGTGTATCTGATGCCCAACCGGCTGCGCCAGTGGATCTACCGGCGCTTTCTGCGGGAGGAGACCGGTCAGGGCGCATAAGAAAACCTCCGGGCGGGACCTGTCGGTCCCGCCCGGAAACACTTTACCCCTTATTCTTTTTCGCCGTATACGCTCACCGGCTGATAGCTGAAGCGGCAGCCCTCCCGCTCCGCCAGCCTGAGGATCTCCCGGTTCAGCCGGTCCTTCAGCTTCAGATAGGGCAGGTAGTCCGGCGTCAGGCCGTAGGCCCGGATGAAGATCTTGATCCCGTCGTCCCCCACGGCGTCCACCGTCACGGTGACCGGCTCGTCCTTCACCTCCGGGTCCTCCTCCAGCATCCGGCGGATCGCGGCGCACAGGGCCTCCACCCGCTCCGGGGGCGTGTCGTTGGGCAGGCGCAGGGTCTGATTGATCAGGCGGCTGTCCCGCAGGGTGGTGTTTTGGATGTACTCCCCGCAGACCTTGGAGTTCTCCACCGTGATGACCACGTTGTCCGGCGTGCGCAGACGGGTGGAGCGGAAGGAGATGTCCTCCACGGTCCCCTCCCAAGCGCCCAGCACCACATAGTCCCCGATGCCGAAGGGGTGCTCCAGCACCAGGGTGATGCCCGCGATGAGATTGGTCAGGGTGCTCTGGGCGGCCAGGCTGATAGCCAGGCCCGCGATCCCCGCGCCGGCCACCAGGCTCACCACCGGCACACCGAAGATATCCAGCACCACCAGCACCGCGAAGACCAGCACCACCACCCGGTACACGTTCTCGAAAAAGCGGCCCATGGTCTGGCTGGTGTGCACGTCCAGGCTGTTCTCCGCGCTCCGGAGCAGCTGCCGGCACAGAGGCGCCGAGCGCCAGAAGCCCCAGGCCGCCAGCATCACTGCCCCGGCCTTCACCACCGGGGTGAGCCAGTGCCAGATGGCCTCCGTCCAGGCGGCGGGCAGCGGAGCGGCCAGCAGCGCGCCGTAGAGCAGCGCCGCCCGGATCAGCAGCTCCAGGGGCCGGGCGAAGCCGTGGATCAGCAGGCTGAGCCACTTGGGCAGCCGGGGCCGGAGATGCCGGCCAAAGAGGTCGAAGATCGCCCGCACCAGCCTTCCGCCGAAGAGAGCCACCAGCGTCAGCACGGCGGCCACGCCGATCCGTATCCCGATAAACTGTACGTTCGTCACGTTGTCTGCCAGCTCGTTGATGGCCACCGCCGCGTCTTCCATAGCGCTCCCCCTGTCGAAACAGTTATCATTCAGTCACATTATACCGTCAATTCCCGCTCATAGCAAGAGTTCGGGAAATTTTCACAGCTTGTTCACCGTTAGGCCGCCTGAGACAAGGAAACACACGCGGTCAAAGGCATCCTTTGGGCATAACTTTCGTTGCGGGGCCTTGACAACCACAAAGGTTGCCAGCGGCCCCGCGCCTAAGTTCTGCCTCAAATTATGCTCTTTGACCGTGCGGAGCAGTTTCTGGCGAGCAGATTTTTTCTCAGGCAAGGAAAAGCCCACAGAGAATACTTTGTGTATTGTCAAGGGCTTTGACACAGCATGAGGGAAAATATGCCGCCAGAAACCGTATGTTTTCTTATCTCAGGCGGCCCTTTTTCAGGTTTTTTTCAGGAACGTCTGTTAAAGTAAAAGCATCATTTTGCAAGGAGTCTCCTATGAAAAAGCTATTTGCCCTCTGTCTGGCGGCCGCCCTGCTCCTGAGCGGCTGCGCCGCCGCTGCCCCTGTAACAGAAAGCGCCGACTCCGTCGAGACGGACTTCAGCCTGCCGGAGGAGCTGTTTACGAAGCGGGACCTGGAGACGGACTACGACCCCGCCTCCGCCGTGGCCGTCACCCTGAACGGCGGCAGCGCTGTTTGTGGCGATCCCTCCGTGGACATCCAGGGCGGCAGCGTCACCCTGCGCGGGGCCGGCACCTATCTCATCCGCGGCACGCTGAATAACGGCAGCCTGACGGTGAACGCGGGGGAGAGCGACAAGCTCCATCTAGTGCTGGACGGAGCCTCCATTCACTGTGAAAACTCCGCCGCTCTCTTCATCCAGAGCGCCGGTAAGGTGGTCGTCACCCTGGCAGAGGGGACGGAGAACCGCCTCTCCAACGGCGGCAGCTTTGAGGGCGCGGCGGATGAGAAGATCGACGCGGCGGTGTTCTCCAAGGAGGATCTGAGCTTCAACGGCTCCGGCAGCCTGGAGATCAGCTCCCCCGCCGGGCACGGCGTCTGCTGCAAGGACGATCTGGTCTTTGCTGGCGGAGAAGTTACTGTCACCGCCGCCGGGCACGGCCTGGAGGCGAATGACAGCGTCCGCATCCAGAACGCCTCCCTGGACCTGACGGCGGGCAAGGACGGCATCCACGCGGAGAACGACGAGGACGCCAGCCTGGGCTATCTTTACCTCTCCAACGCAGAATTGACCGTGGACGCCCAGGGCGACGGGCTCAGCGCCGGGGCCGCCCTCTGGATCGAGGGCGGAACGCTCCACGTCAGCTCCGGCGGCGGCAGCGCCGAGGCGGAGCCCCACACATCGGACTTCTTCGGCGGCCGGGGCGGCTTCGGCATGCGGGAGGAAACTTCCGCCCTGGAGACGGAGGACAGCGTCAGCGCCAAGGCCCTCAAGGCGGAGGGCCTGGTGTACATTTCCGGCGGCAGCTTCACGCTGGACGCCGCCGACGACGCGGTCCACGCCAACGGCTCCATCCTTGTTAAGGGCGGAGACTTTGTCATCGACACCGGGGACGACGGCTTTCACGCCGATGAGAGCCTCACCATCAGCGGCGGCGTGATCGATATCCGCCAGTGCTACGAGGGCCTGGAGGCCCTGGAGCTGACGGTCAGCGGCGGGGAGACCGCCATCGTCGCCCAGGACGACGGCCTGAACGCCGCCGGGGGCCAGGACCAGAGCGGCTTCGGCGGCCCCCGGGGGAACGACCGCTTCGGCGGCCCGGGCCGGGGCCAGCCCATGGGCGGCGGGATAGGTCCCGGAGACGCCGGGGCGGACAGTGAAGCCGGCATCACCGTCTCCGGCGGGGTCCTGAACGTTCAGGCCTCCGGCGACGGGCTGGACTCCAACGGCAGCCTGCGCATTGAGGGCGGGCAGCTGACGGTCTGCGGCCCCAGCCAGGGGGACACCGCCACATTGGACTACGGGACCACGGGCGCCATCACCGGCGGCGTCTTTCTCGGCAGCGGCGGTTCCAGTATGGCCCAGAGCTTCAGCTCCTCGGAGCAGGGCGTTATCGCCGTCCGGGCCGGGGAGCAGAGCGCCGGGACCAAAGTCCAATTGGCGGACAGCCAGGGGAAGGTCCTTCTCTCCTTCACGCCGCCCCTCCCCTTCTCCGTCGTCATCCTCAGCAGCCCGGAGCTGGTCCCCGGCGAGAGCTATGCCCTCACCATCGGCTCCCAGTCAGAAAATTTCACCGCATCCTGACAGATCGCCCCGTTTTGCCTGTTGCGAACGGTGGCGCATCATGGTAAAATGTTAAAGCTAATAATTAATAGTAGGGGGCCCTGACATGGACGAACAAGCTCTTCGGAAACGGAACCTGCTCTTTTTCCCCATCGGCACCATCGGCCGGGACATGGTCTACTGCCTGGTCACCAGCTACCTGCTGACCTACATCCTCTTCACCCGCAGCCTCAACGCGGCCCAACTGGGGGCCATCACCGCCATCATGGTGGCCGCCCGGATCTTTGACGCGCTGAACGACCCCATCATGGGCAACATCATCGAGCGCACCCGGACAAAGTGGGGCAAGTTCAAGCCCTGGCTGGTCATCGGCATCCTGCTGACCTCAGTGGTGGTCTACATCGTGTTCAACACCGATCTCCAGGGCTGGAGCTTCATCTGGCTCTTCGGCGCCTTCTATTTTCTCTACAGCATCGCCTACACTATGCACGACATCTCCTATTGGGGCATGGTGCCGGCCCTGAGTTCGGACCCGGACGCCCGGAACCAGTTCACCTCCCGGGCCACCCTCTGCGCCGGCATCGGCAGCACCACCGCCTCCATGCTCATCCCCATGCTGACCACCGGCAAGGGGGCCCTGGGCGGCAGCACCAACGTGGCCTACGGGCGCATCGCCCTGTTCATCTGCATCCTGGCCCCGCTGTTTCTGGGTCTGACCGTGGCCGGGGCCAAGGAGCGCCGGGACGACATGCAGGAGGCTGCGCCCCCCATCAGCCTGAAGAAGGTGGTTAAGACCATTGCCGGCAATGACCAGCTGCTGTGGATCGCCGTCATTTTCCTGCTCCAGCAGGTGGGCAACAACTTCATCCTGGGCGGCATCGCCTCCACCTACATCTACTTTGACTTCGGCTACAGCGGCGGGCTCTACTCCATCTTCAACACGGTGGGCATGTTCGTCACCGCCTTTTTGATGATCTTCTACCCGGCCATCTCCCGGCGCATCCACCGCAAGAAGCTGATGGGCGTTCTGGCCTGCGTCTCCTCGGCGGGCTATACCCTCATGGCCGTCAGCAGCTTCCTGGCCCCCACCATGGTGAAGTTCTGGCTCATCACCGTGGGCTACATGCTGGCGAATTTCGGCCAGTACGGCTACTACCTCATCATGATGATCTCCATCATCAACACCGTGGAGTACAACGAGTACACCAAGGGCACCCGGGACGAGGCCATCATTGCCTCCCTGCGGCCCTTCCTGACCAAGCTCTCCTCCGCTATCACCGTAGCCCTGACCTCCGTCAGCTACCTGGTCTTCGGCGTCACCAACTACACCAACCAGATCTCCTCTCTGGAGAGCGCGGCCGCCGCGGGGAGCATCACCGAGGCGGAGAAGCTGGCCTCCATCTCCCAGGTCCTCTCCGGCGTGGGCCACGGGCAGACCCTGGGCCTGCTGCTGTGCATGACGGTGCTCCCCTGGGCGCTGATGCTGCTGTCTTATCTCCTGTATAAGCGGCACTACAAGCTGGACGAGGAGGAATACGACCGGATCTGCGCGGAGCTGGCCGCGCGGTAAGAAAGCGGACAAAGCTCTTGTCAAACGGAAAAAAGCATGTTATATTGTTTAAGTTAGATAAAATCAACAGGCTGCCTGCAACGGCAGCCTGTGTGCCATTGGGGTGAACAGGATGGACCGGGACAAGATGCACAAGAGCGTCCGGCGGGTGACCGCGCGGGTGCTGGCTGTCGCGCTCCTGGTGGCTATTCTGCTGGGCGCGGCCGCCTTTGCTTTCTCCCAGTTCAAAAACAAGATCGTCGAATCCGCCGTCAGCAGCATGGCGGAGCTGGCCGCCCACGACGAGATGGCGATCTCCGCCAGCCTCAACACCCGCTGGGACCTGCTGGACAGCATCGCCCGCCGCCTCCGCCAGACCCGCTGCAAGACAACCAACGAGCTGGCCCTGGAGCTCAATTCCAGCTGGCAGCTGCTGGAGTGCATCCGGCTGACCCTTCTGGCCGAGGACGGCTTTACCCTCAACAGCGACATGACCAACGGCCCCTCCCCCGGTCTGCTGGAGCTCTGTGAGTCCTCCGGCGACCGCTTTGTCTACCGGCTGGACCGGCTGCCGGACTTTGCCGGCGGCGGGACCAAGGCGCTGATCATGGGCGTGCGCGTCACGCCCTTCACGGTGGAGGAGGAGCGCTATGCGTACATCCTCTGCCGCATCGACGTGAACGCCATCCAGGGCGAGCTCCGGATCGACAGCTATGCCGGCCGGGGCTTCAGCAGCGTCATCGACCAGGACGGCAACTATATCGTCAACGTGAACCGGGGGACCGGCGCCTCCGACAATTTCTTTACGGAGCTCTCCGCCAGCAGCCTGGAGGGGGCCCTCTCCCTGGAGGATATCCGGGCCCGGGTCGCCGCGGGGGACGATTTCTTCATCAGCCACACCAACAGCGCCGGGGAGACCTGGATCGAGACCTTTACGCCCATGACCGAGAGCGGCTGGACCTTCATCATGTCCGTCCCCATGGCGGTGTTTGAGGAGCAGAGCCTGGCCCTGACCCAGATCTTCGTCATCCTGCTGGGGGCCGCCCTGGCGGTGGCCCTGCTCTTGACCTTTATCCTGCTCCAGCGGCGCAGCAAGCTGCTGGCCATCGAGGTCCAGCACCGGGAGGAGCTGACCGACGCCCTGCTCCTGGCCGAGCAGGCCAGCCGGGCCAAGACCAGCTTCCTCAACAACATGTCCCACGACATCCGTACGCCCATGAACGCCATCATCGGCTTTACGGCTCTGGCCCGCACCCATATCGACGACAAGCCGCGGGTACAGGACTATCTGGCCAAGATCGCCCAGTCCTCCAACCATCTGCTCAGCCTCATCAACGACGTGCTGGACATGAGCCGCATCGAGTCCGGCAAGGTCAGCATCGAGGAGGGCGAGGAGAGCCTGGCGGAGATCCTCCACAGCCTGCGGGACATCGTGCAGGCGGACATCGCCGCCCGGGACCAGCATCTGCTGATCGACGCGGTGGACGTGCGCGACGAGGCCGTCTTCTGCGACAAGCTGCGCCTGAACCAGATTTTGCTCAACATTCTCTCCAACGCCATCAAATTCACCCCCGAGGGCGGTTCAGTCAGCCTGCTGCTGTCCCAGCAGCCCTCCCCCCTGCCGGAGCACGCCCGCTATGAATTCCGCATCCGGGACACGGGCATCGGCATGAGCCCGGAGTTTTTGAAGACCATCTTCGAGCCCTTTACCCGGGAGCGCAATTCCACCGTCAGCGGCATCCAGGGCACCGGCCTGGGCATGGCCATCACCAAGAACATCGTGGACATGATGAACGGCCGCATCGAGGTCAGCAGCCAGCCCGGCCAGGGGACGGAATTCGTCGTCACCCTGGACCTGAAGCCCTGCGGCGAGGGGCCGGAGCCCCCGGCGGAGCTGGCGGGGCTGCGCTGCCTGCTGCTGAGCGACGAGGACGGCTCCTGCCGGAGCGTGGCCGGACTTCTGGACCGTCTGGGCCTGGAGCCGGACGGGACCGTGGACAGCGGCGAGGCCGCTGAACGGCTCGCCGCCGCCCGGACCCAGGGCCGCCCCTACGGGCTCTGCGTGCTGGATCTGCACCGGCTGGAGCCGGATGCGCTGGACCTGGTCCGGCAGCTGCGGGCCCAGGCGGGCCCCGGAACGCCGGTCCTGCTCCTCGCCCCCGGCGGCCAGGAAGGGCTGGAGGCCCAGGTCCTGGCTGCCGGCGTCAGCGTCTGTCTGGACCGGCCCGTCTTCGCCTCTGACCTGCGCCGGGCGCTGTTGGAGCTGCGGGGGCAGAAATCTGCGGAGACGGCAGAGCCTGCCGGGCAGCCCTCCGGCTTTGCGGGCAGGCACATCCTGCTGGTGGAGGACAATGAGCTCAACCGGGAGATCGCCACGGAGATCCTCACCGAGGCCGGCTTTGAGATCGATACCGCCGAGAACGGCCTGCTGGCTCTGGAGGCCGTGCGGGACGCCGCGGCCGGTACCTTTGACCTGGTGCTGATGGACGTGCAGATGCCTGTCATGGACGGCTACACCGCCACCCGGGCCATCCGGGCCCTGCCGGACCCAGCGAAGGCCCGTCTCCCCATCATCGCCATGACCGCCAACGCCTTTGAGGAGGACAAGAACGCCGCCGCGGCCGCCGGCATGGACGGCCACGTGGGCAAGCCGGTGGATGTCCCCGTCCTCCTGCGCACCCTGAGCGATATTTTGAATAAATAGAATAAGCTTAGCTGAATAAGTTACGCTCTCTCATAGCTCCCCAGTGCAAGGGGAGCCATGAGAGAGCGGCATTTTTTGAGCAGCTACTCTTTTCGTTTACATATCCAGCGCCGTGTCCAGGGCGGCTTTGAGATGGCCTTTGCAGGCGGCGAAGCTCTCGCCGGGCGCGGCCTCGTAGAGCTTCTTCTCCCCAGCAAAGACGCTGGGCACGTAGTAGTAATCGTAGCGGCCGGCCAGCTCCGGCTGCCGGCTCTCCTCCACCCAGTCTATGGGCACCTGGGCGTAGCGGGCGTCCTCCTTGACCAGCTCCGCCAGAGCCCGGCGGGCATTGTGGCAGTAGGGGCAGGTCTCCAGATAAAACAGAGTCAGCTTTTGCATGGGAACACTCCTTTTAAGGGCTCTGGCCTGACGGAAACCGTCAGGCCAGATTTTTTATGATTTCAGAATATCGTGCAGCTCCTTGACGCTGGGCAGGACGTAATCCGGTTTGCGCTCGGCGGCGTCCAGCATGGCCTGGTCCGTCTCGCCGGAGAGCACCAGCACGGAGACGGAGCCCGCGTTCTGGGCCACGGCGATATCCGTGTACAGCCGGTCGCCCACGGCGCAGATCTTCTCGTTGGGGACCCCCGTGGTCTGGGAGATCAGGTCGATCATCCGGCGGTTGGGCTTGCCGATGTACAGAGGCTCAGCCCCGGAGGCCGCCGTCAGCAGGGCGCAGATGCTGCCGCAGTCGGGCAGGACCTCGTCGTGGGGCATGGGGCAGACCCAGTCCGGGTTGGCCGCGATAAAGGGCACGCCCCGGCGCAGATAGTGGACGGCCTTGTCCAGCTTCTCGTAGGTCAGCTCCGTGTCGAAGCCGGCCACCACCAGATCGGCCCCCTCGTCCACCAGGTCGATGCCATAGCTCAGCAGCTCCCGCCGGAAGGCGGAGTTGCCCACCAGGTAGACCTTGGCCCCGGCGTGGTAGGTGTTGAGGTAGATGCCGGTGGCCATGCCGGAGGAGAACACGTTCTCCGCCTGGCAGGGAAAGCCCAGCCGGTTCAGGCGGCCGATGTAGTCCGTACCGGCCCGGGAGGAGTTGTTGGTCAGGTAGATGTATTTTTTGCCCAGGGCGGGCAGGCCCTCCATCAGCTCGATGGCCCCGGGGTACACGTCGTCCCCCAGGTAGAGGGTGCCGTCCATGTCGAACAGGAACAGCTCGCAGGCGCGCAGGGCGCTGTAATCTGTCATTGGCCGCCCTCCTCAGTCCTGGTCGGCCCAGGTCAGGGCGCAGTTGACCGCCTTGGCCCAGCCCTTGAGGAGCTTCTGCCGCCGGTCCTCGTCGATGGCGGGAGTGAATACCTTGTCCACCGCCCAGTTGCCCTTGATGTCCTCCAGGCTGGACCAGTAGCCCACGGCCAGACCGGCCAGGTAGGCCGCGCCCAGAGCGGTGGTCTCCACGCACTTGGGCCGGACCACATTGGCCTTGATGGTATCCGCCTGGAACTGCATCAGGAAGTTGTTGGCGCTGGCGCCGCCGTCCACCTTCAGCTCGGAGATCTTGATGCCGGAGTCCTTCTCCATGGCCCGGACGATGTCGTGGGTCTGGTAGGCCAGGGACTCCAGGGTCGCCCGGACCAGGTGGGCCCGGGTGAAGCCCCGGGTGATGCCCACGATCACGCCCCGGGCGTGCTGGTTCCAGTAGGGGGCGCCCAGGCCGGTGAAGGCGGGGACCACATAGCCGCCGGCGGTGTCCGCCACCTCCAGAGCGTAGCGCTCGCTGTCAGAGGCGGAGGAGACCACGGTCAGGGCGTCCCGGAGCCACTGGACGGCGGCCCCGGCGGTGAAGATGCTGCCCTCCAGCACGTACTCCACGTGGCCGCTGGGGCCCGCGGCGATGCTGGTGACCAGGCCGTTCTTGCTCTCCACGATCTCCCAGCCGGTGTTCATCAGCAGGAAGCAGCCGGTGCCGTAGGTGTTCTTGATCTGGCCCTGCTCAAAGCCGCACTGGCCGAAGAGGGCGCACTGCTGGTCGCCGGCGGCGCCGGCGATGGGGATCTCCGCCCCGTAGAGCCAGGGCTCGGACATGCCGTAGACGCAGCTGGATGGCTTGACCTCCGGCAGGATACAGGCGGGCACGTCCAGCAGCTTCAGAAGCTCCTCGTCCCAGCACAGCTCCCGGATATTGAAGAGCATGGTGCGGCAGGCGTTGGTGTAGTCCGTCACGTGGACCTTGCCGCCGGTGAGCTTCCAGATGAGCCAGGTGTCGATGGTGCCGAAGAGGAGCTTGCCGGCCTCGGCCTTCTCCCGGGCCCCCGGCACATTGTCCAGCAGCCACTTGATCTTGGAGCCGGAGAAATAGGCGTCGGGCACCAGGCCGGTCTTGCGCCGGATCATGTCGCCGTAGCCGTCCTTCACCAGGCCGTCGATGATGTCCGAGGTGCGGCGGCACTGCCAGACGATGGCGTTGGCGATAGGCTCGCCGGTCTCCTTGTCCCAGAGGACGGTGGTCTCGCGCTGATTGGTGATGCCGATGCCGGCGATGTCCGCCGCGGTGACGCCCAGGCGCACCATGGCGGCCCGGGAGACCTCCAGCGTCACGTCCCAGATCTCCTGGGCGTCGTGCTCCACCCAGCCGGGCTGGGGGAAGATCTGCTTGAATTCCTTCTGCACGGAGACGCAGATGTTGCCGGCCTTGTCAAACAGGATGCAGCGGGAACTGGTGGTGCCCTGGTCCAGGGCCATGATGTACTTCATAGCGGCCTCCTCAATCGGCGATGAGCCGGGTCATGCGGGCCAGGGTCAGCCGGTTGCGGATGGCGGAGGAGATATCCAGGAAGTCCTTCTTCACGGCCGGGTCGATGCCCAGTTCCTCCAGGGAGTGCTTGGCGCCGATGGCGGCGTAGAGCTCGTCCAACTCCTCGTAGCTGGGGATCTGGGCGATGACCTCGCGGATCTGGGGCCAGGCCTTCTTCAGGTTCTCGGCGGGGAAGGTGGCCAGCACGTCGTTCTCGTTCTCCTTCAGGATGCCGTCGGCCAGATCGCCGAACTCATAGCGCACCCAGGCCTCGTCGATGGGCTGGAAGGGCTTGACCTCGATGGTCTCCTTCTCGGCCAGCTTGTGATAGGCCTCCGCCACCAGCAGGGTGCCGACACCCACGCACTCGCCGTGCAGGCCGTGGGCGTTCTCAAAGCCCCGGGGCTTCATCTCCACCAGGTGGGCGACCAAATGCTCGGCGCCGGAGGCGGCGCGGGAGTTGGAGAGGATCTGCATGGTCAGGCCGGAGAGCATCTGGGTATAGGCCATGGTCTCAATGTCCGGCTCCTTACCGGCCTTCAGGTCGTAGGCGCACTTGGTCATCAGGTCCAGGGCCTCCTGGGCCATGTCGCACACCCGCTGGCAGAAGTACTCGCCGGAGACCAGGTGGGCGATCTTCCAGTCGGCGATGGAGATGACCTTGGCCATGATGTCCTGCACGCCGGCGATGGTCAGGAAGCGGGGCGCTCCGGCCACCACGTCGATGTCGCAGATGACGGCGTCGGCCGCCTGCATGGGGATGGACTTTTTCTGCCCGTCGATGATGATGGAGCAGATGTCGGCGGTGAAGCCGTCGGAGGAGACGATGGTGGGGATGGCCACGAAGGGGATGCCCAGCTTCCAGGCGCTGTAGCGGCCGAAGTCCATCAGGGTGCCGCCGCCCACCACGACCACGTAGTCGGGCTTCTGCACGAAGCGGGTCATGCAGTCCTCGATCAGGCCCTTCTCGCTGTGCAGGCCCTGGGCCTCCAGGACGATCTCCTGGTCGGCGGGCACGTGGGTGATGCCGGGCAGGTTGTAGGTGTTGGTGTCGTAGATCACCGTGCGGAAGCCGGTCAGGCCGCAGTCGGCCATGTACTTGTCGAAGCTCTTCAGCGCGCCGTGCTCGCAGACGACCAGCTTGGTCCTCAGCTCATGGTCGCGCCCGCAGTCGCAGGGGCCCAGGTATTTCGCGGTGTCCAGAATCATAGGAAAATCCCTCCAAAATGAAAAATTTATTGTTCTTTCACATTGTGAAAAGTTTGCTTTCTTTATTATACCGCTACGTTGGGAAAAAAGCAACTTGAGATTGGAAATAATAAGAAATAATGGAAAAGCGGTATTTCCCGTGCACCGCCTTAAGTTTTTTTAAAACGATTGATATGTGGGCGAGAGTGGTGTAAAATAAAAACAGAAAAGAACACGGAGATTTTGACGCGAAGGAGGGAAACCCATGAAGATCACGTTTCTGGGCGCCGCCCATGAGGTGACGGGCAGCTGCACGCTCATCGAGGCGGGAGACAAGAAGGGCATCGTGGACTGCGGCATGGAGCAGGGGCAGGACATCTTTGTCAACCAGGAGCTGCCGGTGGACCCGGCGGCGCTGGACTTCGTGCTGCTGACCCACGCCCATATCGACCACTCGGGGAACCTCCCGCTGCTGTATAAGCGGGGCTTCCGGGGCCCCATCTACGCCAGCTCCGCCACCTGCTCTCTGTGCAGCATCATGCTGCGCGACTGCGCCCACATCCAGATGTCAGACGCGGAGTGGAAGAGCCGCAAGGCCATGCGCAGCGGCGGCGCGCCGGTGGAGCCTCTGTACGATCTGGCCGACGCGGAGGGCGCCATCGGCTGCCTGCGGCCGGTGGACTACGGCCGGCCTGTCCAGGTCAACGAGAGCTTTACCATCCGCCTGACAGATGTAGGGCACCTACTGGGCTCGGCCGCCATCGAGGTCTGGATGACCGAACAGGGCCAGACGAGGAAGCTCTGCTTCAGCGGCGATATCGGCAACAGCAATCAGCCCATCCTTCAGGACCCCCAGCCGGTGAAGGAGGCGGACTACCTGGTGATGGAGTCCACCTACGGCGACCGGCTCCACGCCGGGGGGCGCGTGGACTATGTGCCCGCCCTGGCCCAGCGGATTCAGACGGTCCTGGACCGGGGAGGCAACGTGGTCATCCCCTCCTTTGCCGTGGGCCGGACCCAGGAGATGCTGTATTTTATCCGGGAGATCAAGGAAAAGGGCCTGGTGAAGGGCCACGGGGACTTCCCCGTGTATGTGGACAGCCCCCTGGCCATCGAGGCCACCAGCATCTTCCTCCAGTGCGACACCCAGTATGTGGACGCGGAGATGCGGGAGCTGATCCGCTCCGGCGTCAACCCCATCGTCTTCCCCGGGCTGAAGCTGGCCGTGTCCCAGGCCGAGTCCCAGGCCATCAACGAGGATAGGACCCCCAAGGTCATCCTCTCGGCCAGCGGCATGTGCGACGCGGGCCGCATCCGGCACCATCTGAAACACAACCTGTGGCGGAGCGAGTGCATGGTGCTCTTCGTGGGCTATCAGTCCGTGGGCACCCTGGGCCGGCGCTTAGTGGATGGGGTCAAGGAGGTCAAGCTCTTTAATGAGACCATCCAGGTCCGCGCCCAGATCGACACCCTGCCCGGCGTCAGCGGCCACGCGGACAAGGCGGGGCTCATCCAGTGGCTCCGGGGCTTTGACCCCAAGCCCAAGCTCACCTTTATCAACCACGGGGACCCGGAGGCGGCGGACAGCTTTACCGAATGTCTCAACACCCAGTTGGGCTACCGGGCCTTCGCCCCCTACAGCGGCACCAGCTTTGACCCCCTGAGCGGGGAGTTCGTGGAGATCACCCAGGGCAGGCCCGTGGAGCCCAAGGCGGCCTCCGGCGGGCGGCGGGTCAGCCCCGCCTTCCAGCGGCTGCTGGCCGCGGCGGAGCGGCTGCTCAGGGTCTGCCGGAGCCTGGAGGGCCGGTCCAACCGGGAGCTGGGCGGCTATGCGGACAAGATCACCAAGCTTGCCAACAAAATGGAAAAATGAGACTGTAGACAAACCTCTGTGGAGTTCTACGCGGAGGTGTGGAAAAGATCTAAATCTGTTTTTGAGGCAGCTTTGCCGCCTCAAAAACACCCTAAGCCGCATGAAATGCGGCCCTCGCGCCGACCAAACGGGGCAAAGCCCCTGCGATAAGCGCGAGCACCTCAAATGCGAGCCCAACGAAGTGGGTCGCATTTGAAAGAATTCCGGCGTTGACGAGGGGCCGGCGGCTGTGGTACGATGTCAGAAGAGAGAAAAATGGCGGAGGGATACGCGGATGAAATACGAATTTGACCCCGGACAGGCGCTGGGGAGCAGGATAACGGAGATGTCGCCCCAGGCGCTGTGCGAGCTGGCGGCCAAGCTCTGCCAACTGATACAAGAGGAGGCCGGCACCCGGGCCTACCGGGGCGGCGTGTACCCGGAGAACATCTCTATGGACGCGGAGGGGAACGTGGCCCTCGGCCCGGCCAAGCTCAGCGGCTGGGAGGGGCAGGAGCTCCAGTTCCTGCCGCCGGAGCTGTATTGGAACGGCAAGCGGGGCTCCTATTCGGACGTGTACGCCCTGGGCCTGCTGCTGTACTACGCCGCCAACCAGGGGAAGCTGCCCTATGAGGGCGAGTGCAAGGACCCCCAGCTGCGCCGGATGGACGGGGAGGACTTTCCGCCTCCCAAGGGCATCGGCCGCCGCCTGGGCGAGATCATCGAGAAGGCCACCCGCTTTGACGCCGCCAAGCGCTATCAGAACGTAGAGGAGCTGCGGATCATGCTGGAGAGCCTGGTGAAGAACCTGTACCTGAATGGGGCGCCCAGCGCGGAGGTCATCTTCAAAAAGAGCGACGACGATCTGTCCGAGCTGGAGCGGATCATGGTGGGCATCATCGAGAAGGGCGGGGACGAGCCCCTGCCCCAGGAGCCGGAACCGGAGGCGGAGAACGCCGCCCCGGAGGAGAGCGCTGTCTCGGAAGAGAACGGCGAGGAGCCTCCGGCGGAAGAGAAAGCCCAGGAGGAGAAGCCCCCCGAGGAGCCGGAGCAGGTCCGCCTCTATGAGCCCAGCCACCACAAGGTCCCTGCCCGGCAGCCTATCCCCATCCTCACCGAGGAGAAGCACCCGGAGCTGGAGCCGGTGATCCCCAGCCGGCAGAACATCACCCCCGCCGTCCAGTACAGCAAGAGCGCCGAGCGGGAGCGGAAAATCGCCGCGGAGGCGCGCAAGCGCCGCCGCCGGCCCATGGTGGTGATACTGGTGCTCTGCGCCATCCTTATCGTGGTGGCCCTGCTGGCCAACGCCTGGCTGCGGGACGTGATCTGGGAGGACGATGAACAGCCCAGCCCCACGCCCACGGCGGATAACAACAGTGTATTGGTAGCGCCGCCCCCCTCAGCCACGCCTGCGGCGGAGGAGCCCAAGGCCAAGGGCGAATCCAGCTACGAGATCGTGCAGGAGGACCTGAGCTGGACCGAGGCCCGGGACCGGGCCGAGGAGATGGGCGGGCACCTGGCGGTGATCTCCGACGAGGAGGAGTTCAACAAAGTGGTGACTCTGGCCGCGGACAGCGGCGTCCGCTGCCTGTGGATCGGCCTGTACCGTGAGGAGGGCCTGAACCGCTGGGTCACCGGCGAGACGTCCAGCTATTATCCCTGGGACACCGCCGCCGGAGAGCCCTCCTATGTGGACAGCGGCGACAATGTGGCCGAGGACTACGGCATGCTCTGGTATAACGGCACCGGCGACCAGGCCGGCTGGGCCTATAACGACAGCCGCAACGACCCGGTGGGCGATTACCCCGAGTGGTACAGCGGCCAGATCGGCTTCGTCTGCGAGTATGAGACGGAGGCAACGGAATAAAATATGCGAAAAAAGCGCCCGGGTCACTCCGGGCGCTTTTTTCTGCCTTTCACAGCTTTTCCCACTCGATTCTTCTGTCCTTGAAGTAGACCTCCCTGTCGCGCTCGTCTACCTCCCGCAGGACGCGGCAGGGGTCTCCCACGGCCACCACGTTCGAGGGCAGGTCCTTCGTCACCACGCTGCCCGCGCCCACCACCACGTTGTCCCCGATGGTGATGCCGGGCAGGATGACAGCCCCCGCGCCGATCCAGCAGTTCCGGCCGATGCGGACCGGCATATTGTACTGGTAGCCCTTCTCCCGCAGCTCCGGCAGGATGGGGTGCCCGGCCGTGGCCACGGTGACGTTGGGGCCGAACATGGTGTAGTCGCCCACATAGATATGTGTGTCGTCCACGCAGGTCAGGTTGAAATTGGCGTAGACATAGCGGCCGAAGTGGACGTGGGCGCCGCCGAAATTGGCGTGGAAGGGCGGCTCGATATAGCAGCCCTCGCCGATCTCCGCGAACATCTCCTTCAGCAGGGCCTGCCGCTTCTCCCCCTCCATGGGCCGGGTATGGTTAAAGGTATAGAGCCGGTCCAGACACTGGGCCTGCCAGACCATGATCTCCTCATCGTTGGGGTAGTAGATCTCCCCCGTGTGCATCCTGTCCTTCATCACACCCATGGCACGTTCCCTCCGGCCTTAACAAAGTGCCTCTATTGTACCGCATTTTCCGCCTCCTTTCAAGGCGGTTTTTCCCCCTTGCCTTTTCCCTGTTTCTGCGGTAGAATAGCCCTTGCTGACTCAATATCCAAGGCGGAATGTGACATGGTTTTACAGAAATTTGTAGGCGATCGGGCTTTTTACGGCCGGATGTTCACCGTTATGCTGCCGGTGCTCACCCAAAACGTCATCACCAATTTTGTGAGCCTCCTGGACAACATCATGGTGGGCCAGGTGGGCACGGAGCCCATGTCCGGCGTGGCCATCGTCAACCAGCTGCTGTTCGTCTTCAACCTCTGCATCTTCGGGGGCCTGGCCGGGGCGGGCATCTTTACCGCCCAGTTCTACGGCAAGAGCGACAGCAAGGGCATCCGGGACACCTTCCGGCTGAAGCTGATGGTGGCCTTCGCCTCCGTGGCCCTCTTCCTGGCGCTGTTTCTGAAGGCCGGGGCCGGGCTCATCTCCCTGTTCCTGCACCAGGGGGAGGAGGCCCTGGACCTGGCCGCCACGCTACATTACGGCCTGGACTATCTGCACGTGATGCTGATCCAGACCGTCCCCTTCGCCCTGTGCCAGGTCTATGCCAGCACCCTGCGGCAGACGGGGCAGACCCTGCTGCCCATGAAGGCGGGGGTCGCGGCGGTCTTTGTCAACCTGATCTTCAACTACATCCTCATCTTCGGTAAGCTGGGGGCCCCGGCTTTAGGCGTGGTGGGCGCGGCCATCGCCACGGTGCTGGCCCGCTTCGTGGAGTGCGCCATCGTGGTCGTCTGGACCCACCGGCACCGGCAGGCCAACCCCTATATGGACGGGGCCTACGCCTCCCTGCACGTACCGGGGGAGCTGGTCCGGCAGGTGGCGGTCCTGAGCCTGCCCCTGCTGCTCAACGAGGTGCTCTGGTCCGGCGGCATGGCGGCTTTGAACCAGTGCTACTCCGTGCGGGGCCTGGAGGTGGTCTCCGCCTTCAACATCTCCACCACCGTCTCCAACCTCTTCTTCTGCGCCTTCCTGGCCATGGGCGACACGGTGGCGATCATGGTGGGCCAGCTGCTGGGGGCCGGAGAGCTGGAGCGGGCCGTGGACGAGGACCGGAAGCTCATCGCCTTTTCGGTGGTGATGAGCGTCGCGGTGGGGGCGCTGATGGCCCTGCTGGCCCCGGCGATCCCCCGTATCTACAACACCACCGATTCCGTCAAGGCCCTGGCCGCCGGGCTGCTGACGGTCAGCGCCCTGATGATGCCCGTCAACGCCTTCACCAACTCCTGCTACTTCACCCTCCGCTCCGGCGGAAAGACCATCATCACCTTCGTGTTCGACTGCATGTTCCTCTGGCTGCTGAACATCCCCCTGGCCTTTGTCCTCTCCCGCTACACCGCCGTGCCGGTGGTGCGGATGTTCCTGATGGTGGAGGGCCTGAACCTGATCAAGGCCGGCCTGGGCTTCTGGCTGGTGGCCGGGCGGAAATGGGTCAATAATCTGGTGGCGGACTGAACTTTTTGGGCAAGAACCATGGGATATTTCAAGGAAACAGTTGTCTTTTTTGTTTAACTATGTTAACATTTACAAAAAAGTATTTCTTTACAGAGCGGAGAACGATATGAAGAAACTGCTTGTTACGGCGGCGCTGCTGCTTTTGGTCCTGCTCTCCGGCTGCGCTTTGACCCAGCCGGAGCCCACGCCGGTCCCCGTCAACGAGGCGGACCCTGTCGATCTGGACGAGGCCCAGCTCCGGGAGCGCATCGCCGGGGCGGACGCGGCGGACGCGCTGCTCTGCTACGGCCAGCTCCAGGCCCGGGACCTGCTGACCCAGGCCGACTATGAGGCCCTGGCCGCCCTCTATGAGCAGGGCGGCGATATCGCGGCTCAGCGGGAGGCCCTGCTGAAGGAGCTGCTGCTCTACCCCTCGGAGGAAACGGCGCAGAAGCTGTCGGCGATTCTGGTCCGCCGGGGCCCGGAGGACGCCAAGCAGGCCGCCCTGGCCGGGCAGGCCGTGGAACTGCTGCTGAACGAGGACGCCCTGGGCATGAAGGCCCTGGCCGGATCCGAGGCCTGGAACGAGGCCTTTCAGGACGGTCTGCGGGCCGTGGAGATCCGCAGCCTCTACGAGGGAGACGAGGGGCGGATGCAGCTCACCTCTTCCTATCAGCTCTGTGAACTGAGCTTTCTGGCCCCCGACGGCAGCTACCGGTATTTCCGCGCCGAGCCCGCCGGGACGGTCCTGGCCTCCGCCGTCTACGCGGACGGGGCCTACAACGGTCCGGCCCGGACGCAGGTCTACGACGGGGAGGACAACGCGCTCATCTCCTACGACACCACGTTGACCAACAACATCTGCTCCGGCGAGCTGCTCATCCACTATCAGGATAAGGATTACACCGGCAAGCTCAATGAGGACGGCACCACCGCCTCCAGCCAAGAGTACAAGATCACCAGCGCCGGCGGCGTGATCTATGCCTGGAGCGGCAGCAATTATCTGTACAAAGACGGCGTGGAGAAGGACAGCTTCGTGCTGGACAATACGCTGATCGGCCTGCCGCTCTACAGTCCCTGGGAAGAAGGATAACGACCGGCCAAAAGCCGGATAAGGAAGGGGGAAGTCCTCATGCGGAAAAGAAAAGACCCGGCCCCGGGGCGGCGCGTTCTGGCGCTGGCCCTGTGCCTGGCCCTGCTCTGCCCCCTGCTGGGCAGCCCCGGCTTCGCGGAGGACGCGGACAGCGGCCTCTGCGAGCACCATCCCGCCCACACGGCGGACTGCGGCTTTTCCGCCGGCAGTCCGGAGAGCCCCTGCACGCATGTGCATGATGAGAGCTGCTATACGGTCCTCTGCCTTTACGAGGGGGAGGAGGGGCACGTCTGCTCGGAGGAGAGCGGCTGCCTGACCCTGGCCTGCGCCCATGCGCACGACGAGAGCTGCGGCTACGCGCCGGAGGTCCCCGCCGCGCCCTGCGGGTTTGCATGTCCGGTCTGCGACGGGGAGGATACGCCTATCCCTGCGGAGACGCCTGAGCCTGCGGAAACGCCTGTTCCCTCGGAGACTCCCGTCCCCACAGAGACGCCTGTCCCTTCGGAGACTCCCGACACCAATGAGACGCCCGTCCCTTCGGAGAGCCCCGACCCCACAGAGACGCCCGAGCCCTCTGAAGACCCTCTCCCGACGGAGTCGCCCGTTCCCTCGGAGGACCCAGAGCCTTCAGAGTCGCCCGAGCCCTCCGAGAGCCCTGAGCCCACGGAGGAGCCCGAACCCTCGGAGGAGCCCGCGCTGCCGGTGATGACGCTCAGCGGTGCGGAGCTGACCGACGCGGAGAGCGGCGAGCCGCTCTGGAGCTGGGTCTATGGGGAAGAGCCGGAGGACGCGCTCTGGCCGCTCCAGGGTGAACAGCTGCTCACCCTGCGTGTGGACTGCCCGGCGGTGCCGGAGAGCGAGGCCACCCGGCAGCTGCGGCTGAGCCTGTCTCCCCTGCTGCGTCTGACCGGCTGGGAGGAGGCCGAGGGCCTGTCCTTCAGCTATGGCCCCTTAAATGAAGAGGGCGCTCCCCCCGCCTCCGGCGGAGAGCTGCTCTGCACCCTGGAGCCCACCGTGGCGGCCCTAGAGCTGAAGCTCCGTCTGGCGGCGGACGTGGCGGCCTGGGAGACCCAAAACGCCGCCGCGGAAGAGCCCGGCGAGGAGAGCGCGGAGCCCCTGCCCGAGGAGTTGCTCCGGGTGGAGCTTTTGATCAACGGAGAGACGCCGGAGGAGCCGGCCCTGCTTCTCAAGGGCTTCATGGACCCGGGCATCAGCCTGATGGCGCTCCAGGTCCCGTATACCAAAGACACCTCCGGCAAGAACTTTGCCAATCTGGTGCTCTTTGCCTACTTTCAGGACGATGCGGAAGGCGCGGCCTATTTCCAGAATACGGCCAACGTGGATAAGATCATCAGCGCCTACGAGGGCGGCCACGGGCGTTCCTTCAAGAACTATATGGCGACGATCTCCAACGGTCAGTTCCAGGTGTTAAATCTCTTTCCCCAGTACGACGAGAGCAGCCGGACCATCCAGGCGGTGAAGCTGAGCACTACCCGGGCCCAGGCGGACAGGAACATCGATTCCGGGATCATCGACGAGGCCATCCGGGGCCTGAACATTGACCCGAAATGCCTGGATCTGTCCGGCGGCGACGGCATCATCGACAACGTGACGGTGGTGCTCTACTCCCCCAACGACACGGCCAGCTCTCAGGCCAGCATCCATCCCCACAAGAGCAATTATCCCGGGACCCAGCAGATCGCCGAGAAGCGCATCGGGGCCTACAACATCCTCAACACCTACCGGCTCATAGGGTCCACCCTGGCCTCTGAGGGGGCGCTGATCGCCCACGAATTTCTCCACACCCTGGGCTATCCCGACCTTTACCGCTCCGGCGCGAACGACTTTCCTGTCTCCTACTGGGACATCATGGCCGGCACTTCCCCCTACCCCTCCTGGCCTCTGGCCTATCTGCGCTATACGTTCACCCACTGGATCGACCTCCAGGCGATCAGCAGCACCCAGACCCTGACGCTGAGCGCGCCGGGGAAGGGCGATCCGAACCGGCAGGCCTATATCCTGAAGTCGCCCCTCAACGAGCACGAGCTTTTCGTGGTGGAGGCGCGCCAGAGGACCGATAACAACGCCCAAAAGAAGGATAGTCTGGACGCCAAGATTAGCCTGTACATGGACGAGGGAGAAACGGGCCTGATCGTCTACCGGGTCGATACCACGGTGGAGGGCCTGAGCAATTACCACGGCCGCACCGGCATCTATGTCTTCCGGCCACAGGCCGGCGCCTCCGACCAGCAGCAGGCCATTCAGAAGGCCTACCTCTCCCCCAAGAGTGGGCGGACCTCCATCGGCTCGGCGGATATGAACGCCACCCTGGCCGACGGGGCGCTGACCTTCTCCGACGGCAGCAACTCCGGCATCGTCATCAGCGCGGTCCAAGATACCGGCGACGGCACGATGAGCTGCAAGGTGACTTTCCCCGACGCCGCCAAGTTTGACCTGTGGCAGGATACGCAGATCCCCGGACCGTCTTCCTCTTATGCCGCCGATTTTGCCACCTCCATTGTGACGTTTCGGGGGACGCCCTATGTGGCCGCCGCGATGAACAACTCCTTTTATACCTACCGGTATGACGGAGCCGCCTGGCAGCCCCTGGGCAGCCCCTGGGCCGCCGGAGGGAAGGTCATGCAGGCGCGGCTTGCCGTCTTCAATGACAAGCTGTATCTGGCCTATTTGTCTGATGAAGGCATACAGCTCAAGCAGATCGACCCGGCGACCGGCAGCGCCACGGATGCGGGCAGCAAAACCGGCACCTACAATGAAATAGAGCTTCAGGCCATCGGGGACGGTTTGTACATCACCTATGTCGACTCTGACAGCAGCTATCAAAGTCATGCCGGCCTGCTCAAATTCGACGGCAGCCGCCTGGCGGAGCTGGGCACATTCAGCGGCGCTCTCAATAGCGTCGGGCAAGCCCAGCTGGCCTACGCGGGCGGAAAGCTCTATGTCTCGTACCGCAACCCCAACGGTAATGTTGTAGACGTCTTTCGGGTAGACGGGACCAGCTTTGTCAAGGTTTCCGACGGCAGTATCAAGGGAGATACGGGCCTGTCCTATGGGCTGATCGCCCTCAACGATCAGCTGATGATCGTCGTGTCCGTCTCCGGGCATGTGCAGGTGTTCCGCTATGCCGGGGGAAGTAAGTGGACCGGAGGGAAGCAAGCCGATCTGGTCTGCTTCGAGCCCAAGCTGACCGTCGTCAACGGATACCTCTATATGCTGACTTCTCCCAACACGGAAGAGGGCTTCACCTATGTCTATCAGTATGACGCCGATTCGGACAGCTGGTTGGTAGAGGGCGGCCGTGTAGACAGCCAGTCTTCCCACATCACGCTCACCTCGGACGGGGAGGATCTCTACGTCAACTATTACCGCAGCCAGGACAACAAGCTGTTTGTCCGCAAAAAGAGCGTCTCCAACACCCTGCTGTATATCAGCGTGACTCCGCCGGACAAGACGGAGTATACCTAGGGCGAGCCCCTGAGCCGGGCGGGCATGGAGGTCATCGCTCAGTTCAAGCGCAGCTACCGGGCCCTGCTGGAGAGCGAGTATACCCTCAGCGGTTTTGATAACTCCAACACCGTGGGCACCCATACCGCCACGGTGAGCTACGGCGGCAAGACCGCCTGGTTCCAGTACACGGTCAAGGCGGGCCCCGTCAAGCCGCCTCAGCCCCCCGCGCAGCCGGGCCTCTCCGGCCTGACCGACACGGGCAGCGGGCTCCGCTTCAGCTGGTCCGCCGTCAGCGGCGCGAACAAGTACCGGGTGTATGTCCGGGAGGGCAGCGGCACCTGGCGCGTTCTGGGAGACACCACCGCCACCAGCTATACCTGGACGCCGCCCCGGCCGGGCAGCTATTCCTTCTCGGTGTCGGCCATCGCCGCCTCCGGGCTGGAGGGCAGCCGTCACGGCAGCGGCCTGAGCATCGCCTATGAGCCCCTGAAGCTGACCCTGACCCCGCCCGCCGGCTACGGCGACGCCCACATCTATATCGACGGCGCGGAGTATCCGGCGGCCAAGAGCGGCGGCAGCTACAGCCTGACTCTGCCCAACGCCGCCGGCAAGACCGCCGTCATGTACCAGTATTCCGGCACGGTGCCGGTGGGCATGGCCGTGTGGAAGCTCAGCTACCAGGGCACCAAGGTCACCGCCCAGGAGCTGACGGGGCTGCGGGACCTGATCAGCTATCACGGCTTCTCCATCCGCATCCAGGCCCCGGCGGGCATCCGCTTCAAGTCCGGCATCAGCGAGGCCACCCGGGCCCAGCTGCTGGGCGGCGGCGTGGACGGCTGCCGGCTGCTGGAGTACGGGACATTGTTTATGACCCAGAACAACCGGAAGACCCTGCCCTTCGTCAAGGGCGGGACCAAGGTGGGCGGAGGCCGGGCCTACTGGAGCGAAAACGGCCGGGTGACCGACCTGATCTACGAGCGCGTCTCGGGCCGGCTGCGCTTCACCTCCGTGCTCATCGATCTGGCCCCGGATATGTACTCCGTGGAGCTGGCCTTCCGGGGTTACGCCATCCTGGACCGGGGCGGCGAGCAGCTGATCGTCTACGGGCCGCCGGTGAGCCGCAGCGTGTACCAGGTGGCCCAGCAGGTCATGAGCGCCCGGGAGTTCCCGCCGGGCAGCGCGGGCTACAGCTTCGTACAGAACATCATCAGCAGCGTGGAGCGCCGCTGAGCGGAGAAAGGATCGGACCCATATGGAAAACACCGAAAACAAAAAGAGCCGGAAAGCTGTCAGGGTCGTCCTCCTGCTGCTCCTCTGCCTGCTGCTGTTTGCCGCGGGCGTGGGGACCGGCCTGTTCTACAGCGCCTACCTCCGGGCCCAGGAGCCGCCCAGCTGCACCATCGAGGGGCACATCCCCTCTCAGGCGGTGCAGGTGCGCGTGGACGGAGGCGTGGTGGAGTGGTTCGACGGGCAGAACTGGAACCCGGTGTCCGGCGCGGAGGAGCTCTCCGCTCAGGACCGCTTCCAGCTGGCCCGGGAGAGCTACCGGGCCTTTGAGGACCAGCTGATCGAGAAGCTGAACGCCCAGAGCGCGGCGGCGGAAGAGCCCGCGGACGGCGAGGAGGCCGGGGAGAGCGAAGAAGAGACGGTCGTCTCTCCCGTGGAGCTGCCCCAGACCGGCCGGAAGATCCAGGTCTACACCGGCGGTGGCGGCGGTGACGGAGGCGGCGGAGGCGGCGGTCCCTCCGACGGCGGCGGTGGCGGCGGTGGCGGCGGCTACTCCGGCGGCGACGGCGAGAACATCGGCTGGAGCAGCGACTACCTGTAAAGCCAAGCGAGCAAAAACGAACAAGAAAAGCATCCCGTGCCAATGAAAGGCATGGGATGCTTTTCTAAACCCTCTTGCGCGGGCCTCGGTCAGGCGGGGTCCGTATGGATCTCCCGGACGGAGAAGTCCTTTCCGGAGAGCACCGTCTTCCGGAAGCTGCCGCAGTTGGGGCAGCGGCCCTCCTGGGCGACGACGTTAAAGATCTCGTCGCAGTCGTCGCACTCGGCAAGTCCCGGCACCGTGTGGATCACCAGCCGGGCCTCCTGCAAAAAGCCGCCCTTCGTCACTACCGGCCACAGCTTCTCCAGGTACTCGGGGATCACCAGGGACAGCTCCCCGCAGTCCACCACCACTTCCCGGACGGCGGGGGCCTCCTGGCCCCGGACCGCCTCCTCCACGACCCGGACGATCTGCCGGGCGATGCCGATCTCATGCATCGCCGCGCCCGATCCTGCCGATGTGCTTCTTGGCCACCCGCGCGGTCTTCCCGGGGAGGCTGGTCACGATCCGGCCCAGGGTGTGGAAATAGGCCTGGTTGTCCGCGTCGTGGATCTTCTCCAAGCGGATCGCGTCAAATTCGCAGTGGGTGGTGCAGATGCCGCAGCCCACGCACATGTATTCGTCCACCACGGCGGTGCCGCAGCCCAGGCAGCGGCCGCACTCGGCGCGGACCTGGTCCGGCGTGAGGCCGTTTTCTCCCGCCTGCTGCCGGGGCACGGGGCGCAGCAGCTCCGGCGGCAGCCGGAGCTCCCGGCGCTTGAAGGCCCGGTAGTCCTCCGGGTCCCGGCCCAGCTCCTGGGCCTGGCCGCTGTGGACGGTGCGGTGGATGGACTCTGCCGCCCGCCGCCCGGCCGCCAGAGCGTTGACGGCGAAGAGGGGGCCGGTGACCGCGTCGCCCCCGGCGAACACGTCCGGCTGGCTGGTCCGGCCGTAAGCGTCGGTGCGGATATGGCCCTTCCCGTCCAGCTCCAGAGGCAGCCCCTCCAGCTCTATCTTCCGGTCCCGGTTGACCTGGCGGCGGAAGGCGGGGTCTGCCCCGTCGCCCTCCGTTGAGGCGACAGGCCCCGCGCCGGTACCCAGGAAGAAGGCCTTATAGCCCTCGGCACGGAGCTGCTCCAGCGTCACATCCCGGCCCACGGTCACGCCGCAGCGAAAGTCCACGCCCATCTGGCGCAGGACCTGGATCTCCGCGTCCAGCAGGGCCGGGGGGAGACGGCGCTGGTGGATAGGGGAGGCCAGCAGCCCGCCGGGGCGGGCCTCTTTTTCATAGACGGTCACGCTGTAGCCCTGCCGGGCCAGGAAATAGGCGCAGCTGAGCCCGGCGGGCCCGGCGCCGATGACGGCGATCTTCTCCCCGTAGGGCCTGCCGGTGGGGTTGACCATGGCAGGGACGCAGCGGGTCTCTTCATTCAGATCCCGCTGGGCCAGGGCGCGGAGCGCCGGGCCGATGGCCACGGCTTCGTCCACCTCCACCCGGGAGCAGGCCCCCTCGCAGGGGCTGGGACAGACGGCGCAGACGGAGGGCAGGGGGCCGGCCTTCTTCAGCAGGGCCAGGGCCTCGTCCTCCCGGCCCTGAGCGGCCAGGCGGAGCGCGCCCTGCACCGGCAGATGGGCCGGGCAGGCGGCCTTGCAGGGGGCGGTGCCCGAGGCGGTCACGTCCGTGCGGCTGGTGCGGTAGTCCGGGGTGTGCTGCTTGCCGGTCCAGAGCAGGGAGTCCCTGGCGTTGTCCACCGGCCGGGGGATGCTGGCCGGTTCCGGGCACAGCTTCTGCCCCAGCTTCACCGCGTTGAGCTGGCAGTGCTCCACACACTGGCCGCAGCCGGCGCATTTGGCTTTGTCCACCCGGGCGATGTAGTTGGTGCGGATGGCGTCCGGGGCCTGAAAATAGCTGGCGATGCGCAGGGCGTAGCAGGAGCAGCCGCAGCAGTTGCAGATGGCGGAGGCGTCCTCAAAGCCGGGGGCCACGTTCAGCTCATGGACCAGGCCGTTCTCCTCCGCCCGGCGGAGGATCTCATAGGCCTCCTCCTTGCTGATGAGCCGGTGTGCGCCGGTCTCGGAATAGTTGACGGCGTTGTCGTTGAGGTAGAGGCACATGTCCTCCTCCAAGTGCCCGCAGCCCTCGCCCATCAGGCGGCGGGAGCGGCGGCAGGAGCAGGGCCCCACGGAGATGACTCGGGCGTTCTCCACCAGCCTCGCCACCTCGTCGTAGCTGGCCTTGCGGCTGTTGTTCTCGATGGCGCTCTGGACGGGGATCACCCGCATCATGTTCATGCCCGTGTCCATGAAGGGGGCCAGCACGGCCACCCGGCAGCGGGTGTATTCCTCAAAGCAGTCCCCCAGCTCCGGGTGCTGTTCGCACTGCTCCCGGTTGGAGAGGATGCCCTCCATGATGCCGGGCACCCAGATCGGGTAATAGTAGCAGCGCTGCCCGTCCACCGTACGGGTGCGGACAATGCCCGTCTCCCGGAGTTTGCGGCATTGCTCGGCGGTGAACTCCACGCTCTTTTTCGCCCGGCGGGCGATCTCCTCCACGGTGCGGTTTGTCTCCAGGCGCATGTGCATCATGATCTGGCACATGTCGTCGTCCACCAGGGGCTCCAGGATGCGGTACTCCGGGTCGTTATAGGTGATGCCGGTATAGGTCAGGCTCTCCAGGCTGATCTTGGTGGCCAGCTGGAGGATGTTCGGCCGGTGTTTCATAGCGCGTCCTCCTGTCCGGAAAATTGGGAAAACTCATCTATTTTTATCATACTATACTTCTCCCGCTCAGGCAAGGCTCATTTACCTGATATACTCCTTCTGGGTGGCGCTCTTCAGGATCATCCGCACCACGTTGCAGCAGCAGCGCTCCAGGTCCTCCTTTTGGATGAGTCCGGTCTTCACCGCCCGGACGATGTCCGCCTTGGAGCGGAAGTCGCCGGGCATGATCAGGTCGTTGCCCGCCTTCATGGCCAGGGCCGCGCCGTCCTTGGCCGCCCGGGTGGAATACCAGTCGGTCATCACCAGGCCCTCGAAGCCCCACTCGTTGCGCAGCACCTTGGTGCACAGGTCGTAGCTGTTGGGGGTGTAGACGCCGTTGAGCCGGTTGTAGGAGCTCATGACGCCCAGGGCGTCCCCCTCCCGGACGGCCAGTTCAAAGGCGGGCAGATAGATCTCCCGCAGGGCCCGCTCGCTCAGGTTGCTGCTGACCCGGTTGCGGCCGTCCTCCTGGTTGTTGCAGGCGAAGTGCTTGATCGTGACAAAGCAGCCCTCCTCCCCCTGGACGCCCCGTGTCAGGGCCGCGGCCAGCAGGCCGCTGAGGAGCGGGTCCTCGGAGAAGTACTCAAAGTTCCGGCCGCAGAGGGGGTTCCGGTGGATGTTCACCGCCGGGGCCAGCCAGAAGGTGCAGCCGTACTCCTTCATCTCCGCGCCCACGGCCCGGCCTATCTCCTCCAGCAGCCGGACATCCCAGCTCTGGGCCAGGGTCGCCTCCACGGGGAAGGCCGTGGCGTACTGGTAGAGCATCGTGTCCTTCTCCTCGTCCCCCAACAGCCGGGCTTTGAAGGCCTTCGGCAGGGCCTCCAGGGCCGTCAGAGGCAGCTCCAGAGCCTTGATCTTCCCTTCGCTGTTGAGGGTGGAGCGCTGCTGGATGCGCAGGCCCGCGGGCCCGTCGCACAGGGCGATGTTGCTCAGGCCCCGGTCCCAGAAGGCGGAGCTGGTGCAGCCCACCGCGCCGGGCATGTCGAAACGGCGCTTTCCGCCGAACATCCCCACGCCTATCACGAGCTCCGCCATCTCCCGGAGGCTGAGTCCGTCCACGATGGCCCGGACGGGCGCCTCCCGGCGGGGCTCCGGCGTCTTGTATGCGTAGGTGACCGTTTGGATGCAGTCCGGGTCCACCCGCAGCCGGGGCAGCCTCTCCGGCAGGGCCTCCGGGGCTCTCCGGGGCGCTTTCAGCTCCAGGAAGGGATTTCGCAGGGGGCAGATGTGCTCATGCCGGGACACAACGATCTCCCGCTCCAGCTGCAAAAGCCCCACGGGCGCGGTGTCCCGGGAGGAGGTCCCCAGGCGCAGCACATAGTCCCCCGGCTCCAGGACAAAGGCGGCGTCCTCAAAGCGGTAGCTGGCCAGCCGCCGCAGGTCGAAGCTCAGGGACAGCTCCTGGCTCTCCCCCGGCTTCAAGAGCTCCGTCTTGGCAAAGGCGGCCAGGCGCTGCCGCTCCTTCCGGAGCTTTCCCTCCGGGGCCGACACATAGAGCTGCACGGTCTCCCGCCCGGCAAATTTCCGGCCGGCGTTGCGTACCTTGAGCCGCACTTCCGCCCGGCTTCCCTCCAGGCGCAGCTCAGCCTTCCCCAGGCGGAATTTGGTATAGCCCAGGCCGAAGCCGAAGGGATAGCGAGGCTCTACGCCGAAGCTGTCAAAGAACCGGTAGCCCACATAGATGCCCTCTTTGTAGTATTCATTCTCCAAATCGCCGTTGAGGGAGCTGTATTCCCGGGCGCAGGGCAGATCCTCATAGCGCCGGGCCCAGCTGTCGGCCAGCTTGCCGTTGGGGGACACGGCCCCGGAGAGCAGGTCCGCCGCGGCAAGGCCCCCCTGGCAGCCCGGCTGCCCGATGAGCAGCAGCGCGCCGATGCCGGGCAGCTCATCCAGAAAGCCCAGGTCCAGGACCGAGCCGCCGTTGATGAGCAGGGCAAAATGCTTGTAGTTTGCGGCGCAGAGGCGGATGTCCTCCCGCTCCCCGTCGGTCAGATAGTAGTCCCCCTTCTCCGGACGCCGGTCTCCGCCCTCCCCGGCCTGGCGGCTGAGGACATAGACGCAGTTTTCCGTGCAGCTGTCGGCGATATCCTCCTTGGTGACGGCCCGGCCGGCAGGGGGAACAAAGCGGGAGGGAAAGGCGTTCAGGAAACCGGCCGGGTTCAGGGAGCGGAGCCCCAGCTTCTGGCTTTTCTTGAACTCCTCCTGAGCCGCCCGGTACTGGGCCTCGTAGTCCTCCAGCCAGGGCCCGGTCATCACCTCGAAGCCCCGCTCCCGCAGGCCCTCCAGGATGGTGACGCTGTGCCGTTCGTTGACCTCGCCGGAGCCGGTGCCTCCCTTGACGGTCCGGGAGACCCCCGCCCCAAAGGCGGCGATGCGCTTTCCCTTGAAGGGCAGCACTCCCTCGTTTTTCAGCAGCACGGCGCTGTCGCAGGCGGCCCGGTAGGCGAGGCTGAGATTGCGCTCCTCCCGGGGGCTCACTTCGTCGGAAAAGCTGGCGCGGATGATCGGTTCCATGGCGGTCCCTCCCTGTTATTTATCGGTATTTTTATCATATCATAGCTTCCCCGAATTGGCCACCCGTTTCCTTGACTTTTCTGCCAAAATCTGCTTATAATAATGTCACATATACAGACGCAGAGAAACGGGGTAGGGCAAGATGAAAAAGGTCTGGACAGTCATAGAAGCGGTGGTTTTGGCGGGGCTCTTTCTGGCCCTGGCGCTGGTGCTGCGGGTGCGGATCGCGGAGCCGGTGCCGGTGATGATGGCCGAGCCCTCTGTCTCTTTGGAGTCCGCCCAGCCCTCGGCCGCGCCCAGCGCGACGCCTGCTCCCACTCCGGCGCCTACGCCGGAGCCCACCCCGACCCCGGAGCCCACGCCGGAGCTGTTCGTGATCTCCGCCGTGGGGGACTGCACCCTCAACTCCTCCCCCAACTTCGTCAACAGCCCCAAGGGCTACGCCGCCTATCTCCAGGACGACTACGCCTATCCCTTCTCCCACACCGTCCAGTACTTTGACCACGACGAATTGACCCTGGCAAACTTAGAGTGCACCCTCTCGGACGAGACGCTCTACTCCTCCCAGGAGTTTTCCTTCCTCTGCCCTACCGCCTACGCCCAGATCCTCACAGAGGGGGGCGTGGACTTTGTGACCACCGCCAACAACCACACCATGGACTTCTTTGAGAAGGGCGTGGAGGACACCTGCGCCGCCCTGGAGAGCTACGGGATCCCCTACGGGCGGGATGGACAGAGCCAGATCATCACCACCCCCAACGGCCTGAAGGTGGGCATCCTCTGCGGCTTCAACAGCTACGCCCCCAACCAGGCCCAGTGCGTGGAGGCCATCGGGCAGCTCCAGGCGGACGGGGCTGAGTACATCGTGTGCATGTTCCACTGGGGCGTGGAGCTCTACTACTCCCCCAACCAGGCCCAGATCGACCTGGCCCACGCCTGCATCGACGCGGGGGCCGATCTGATCTATGGCAGCCACCCCCACTGCCTCCAGCCCATCGAGGTCTATAACGACGGCATCATCCTCTACAGCCTGGGCAACTGGACCTTCGGCGGCAGCACCATGCCCAGCGACCAGGACACCGTCATCGCCCAGATCACGGTCCAGCGGGACCTGGATGGGACCGTCTCCAACGTGGGGGTGGACACCATCCCCTGCCGCATCAGTGGCCAGCCCAAGGAGAACAACTACACGGACTATAACGACTACTGCCCCACCCCCTACGAGGAGGGCTCGGAAGACTACGCCCGGGTGGTCAGCAAGCTGGACGGCAGCTTTGAGCCCACCAGCCAGGGCGCGGACTACTCCAACTACCACGCCAGTTGGGGGTAAAAATAATCAAATGCGACCCGCTGCGCTGGGCTCGCATTTGAGAAACTCGCGCTTATCGCAGGGGCTTCGCCCCGTTTGGTCGGCGCGAGAGCCCGCCCCAAGGCGGGCTTTAGGGAGTTTTTGAGGCGGCAAAGCTGCCTCAAAAACGATTTGAATGATTTCGCCGCTCCGGCGGCGAAACTCTGCGAGGCTATGGTACGCAGTTAAACGACCACCCGGCGAGCCTTCCCGGTCTGGGCGTGCGACGGCGGGGCAAAGCCGCCTCAAACGAATTTGATTCCTTCTGGCGTTGCATTGTAATGTGAAATAGTGTCGCGTATGAATATAGCAAATCCCCCCGGCCCGTTTGGGCCGGGGGGCTTGCTGTTCAGTTGGGACGCCGTCTCAGTTGTCGGCCTCTCTGGTGTAGATCCGGCAGCTGTTGGACACACCGTAGACCTCCACGGTGATCAGCACGCCGCCGCCCTTGGCGCCCACGCAGGACACGTCACAGCTCCCGTCCTCCGGGTTCACCGTGACCTCCAGGCAGTCCGTATCGCTGCTGGACCAGTGGTACTCGCTGGGGCTCACCGATACCGTCATCGGGTAGATGGACGGCACCAGGTGCAGCGGCTCGTCACCCACGCGCATGGTGGGCGAATCGGCGCCCTGGACCTTATTGTCGTCGCCCAGCTTTCGGTCGGTCAGGCCCAGATACAGGATGTCCACCGTCTCGATGGTCGGCGTCATGGTGGGCGTCGGCGTCGGGGCTTCGGGGATCTCCGGCGTGACGTTTTCGGTAGGCGTGGGGATCGACGCCTTGCCCGGCGTCTGCCCGTCGATGCCGCTGAGAGAGGTCGTCACCATGACGACCGCCGCCAGAATGACGGCGACCACCAGGATCAGGCCAAAAATCATCTGCCATTTGGTATTTGTCTCGGCCCGCTCATAGGCGGCGGTGCCTCTGACAGTCCCGGGAGTGGCGCCGGGCGTGCGGCTGCTCTGGGTGACCCGGCGGGTCCCGCAGTTCGGGCAGCGGCTGCGCATCGCGGAGAAGGTCTCCCCGCAGCGGCGGCACTTCACTTCAGGAATCATGCCCATAGAAGTTCCTCCATTCTATATAAAATAGAAATCGGCATTTACCATTTATAAATAATACATCTTCTTTGGCTTTTCGTCAAGTGTTGAGCTGTCCAAAGAAGCGATTTTTGGCTGTTTTTTAGGCAAAATTCCCCACTTTGGCCCCAAAATTCACAGGCTTTTCCCAATTATTCAATTATTTATTCACAGTTTCGCTCTCTCCGGCGCCTTCCTGTTCCCAGGTGCGCGCGCTGATGATGTAGCGGGGGCGCTGCTTGGTCTCCATATAAATTTTCCCGATATACTCCCCGATGATGCCCAGGCAGATCAGTTGCACCCCGCTGACAAAGCACACGATGCAGGTCATGCTGGCCCAGCCGGCCACCGTGCGGCCCAGCAGAGCGTCGACCAGGGCCCAGATCACCCCGATGAAGCTCACCAGGGCCACCAGCAGGCCAAAGCCCATGATCAGCCGCAGGGGCCGCACGGACAGGCTGGTGATGCCGTCCACCGCCAGAGCGATCATCTTGCTCAGGGGATAGTGGCTCTCCCCCGCCAGCCGCTCCGCCCGGGAGTAGCTGACGCTGGTGCTCTTAAAGCCCACCAGGGGCACCAGGCCCCGCAGGAACAGATTGACCTCCTTGAAATTGGCCAACTCCTTCAGGACCCGGGCGCTGATGAGCCGGTAGTCCGCGTGGTTGTAGACCACCTCGGCCCCCATGGCCGCCAGGAACTTATAGAAGCCCTGGGCCGTGGCCCGCTTGAAGAAGCTGTCTGTCTTCCTGTCGGAGCGGACGCCGTAGACCACGTCGCAGCCGTTGAGGTATTCATCCACCATGGCGTCCATGGCGTTGATGTCGTCCTGGCCGTCGCAGTCGATGGAGATGGTGATGTCGCAGCGGTCCTTGGCCTCCATGAGCCCGGCCAGCACCGCGTTCTGGTGCCCCCGGTTCCGGCTCTGGCTGATGCCGGTGTAGTGCTCGTCCTGCCGGGCCAGGTCCCGGATGATCTCCCAGGTCCGGTCCCTGCTGCCGTCGTTGACGAAGAGCACCCGGCTCTCGCCGCTGATCTTCCCCGCGGCGCTCAGGCTGCGGAGCTTCTCTAAAAACAGCGGCGCCGTGATGGGCAGCACCTCCTGCTCGTTGTAGCAGGGGATCACGATATACAGTACCGGCGCCATAGCGCGTCCTCCTCAGTCGGAAAAGATGGCGTCCGCCAGCTCGTCCACGGATTTATAGATCCGGCCGCACATGTCCAGCATGAAGCGGTCGATGGGTTCGATGTCGTTTGCCCAGCGGGCGGCGGCGAAGTCGATCCCCGCGGCCCGGGCCATCTCATAGCCGGGGCGCAGATCGTCGATCATCAGCAGGTCCTCTCTTTTCAGGTCCAGCTGCCGCATGATCTCCTCCACGGGCCAGACGGAGGGCTTGCGCCGCTCCTTGGGCTGCTCCCAGCCGAAGATCAGCTCCGGCTGGGGCAGGCCGTTTGCCCGGTAGTCCCGGCGGATGGTGCTGTCAAAGGAGTGGGACACCACGCAGATGTGCCCGCCCTGGCGCAGCTGCCGCTCCATCAGGGCCCCCAGGCCCGGATAGGCCGTGGGGATATGCTGCTGCACGTAGTTTTGCCAGAAGATGGTCTCCTCCTCCAGCTCCTCCTCCGTCATGCCGTACTCCCCCAGGCACATCTGGATGAAGCCCGGGTCGCAGTTTTTGAGCATGTACTCCTCCAGGCCGCAGCGCCTCCCCGGGCGGGTCAGGTCCAGGTAGGCCTGGAAGGCGGGCTGGTGGATGGTGGCGGTGCTGTTGACCACTGTGTCGTCATGGTCGAAGATCAGGCACTTGTAGCGGTTTTTTCCCATATACTCTCTCTGTAAAGCAAGTTTTTTATCAGTAGAAGGTGGCCACGTCCTGGGCCGGGGGCTGGGTGGGCTGGGCGGACAGGCAGGTCAGCACCGGCCCCCGCTTGCCGTAGGCCCGGTTGTATTTGAAGTTGATCCGGGCGGTCAGATCCAGCCAGCTGTCGTCCTGCACCGAGTCCGTCTTGTCCCACTGGCAGACCAGGGCGGCAAACTGGATGTCCTGCACGCAGCAGGTCATCACATGGCGGCCCACCACGAAGGTGCCGCTGGGCAGCTTGGAGCGGCGCAGGGCCCGGCACTTGAGGCGGACGGTCTTCCCCTCGTACTTCTTGGGCTCCTCGGACATGTCCCGGTACCAGAGGGCGTAGTCCTCATCCCCGATCTCCACCACCGGGGCCTCCAGGTCGAAGGGCAGCGGGTCCTCGATATCATCGTACTCCACCCGTCCGCCGGCGTACTCATAGGCGATGTCGGTCCGGCGGGAGGCGCCCCGGACGATCTTGTGGAAGTCCATCTTGTCCATAGACCGGTCGAAGCGGTTGAACACCACCAGCTCGCAGCTTTTCAGCTTGTCGTAGACCAGCTGGCGCATGTTGTTGTTGTAGTTGAGGAAGGTGCCGGCGTCGGCGAACATGAACTCCTGGTAGACCATCCAGTTCTGGGGCATGGCGTTGTACAGCAGGTCCAGCATCCACATGCCGTTGTACTCGATGACCACCCGCTCGGCCCGGGTCTCCCGGGCAAAGCGCTCCAGGGTCTCGGTGGTCAGCTCCTCCTGCTCCTCTAAGGTGCGGATATAGACCCCGTCCCTGGCGAACTGGTCGGGGGCGTATTCCTCCTCCCCCTCCTCGCAGACCAGCAGCAGGGTCCGCTCCCCGTTGCAGAAGCGCTTGTCCTCTAAGGTCTCCTGGATAAACTTGGTCTTGCCCGCCTCCAGGAAGCCGGTAAACAGATAGACGGGCATCTCTCTCTTTTCACTCAAGGCCGAACAGCTCCTTCAGCGCCTGCTCGTTGATCTTGGACCCGATCACGCAGAAGCGGCCGGTGACGCCGGCGGCGCCGCGGCGGATATCCACCTCGCCGGGCACGTAGTCAAAATAGATCCACTCCCCGTCGGAGGCGTCCACGATGCCCTTGGCCCGCAGGACCGCGCCGTACTTCTCCTCGTCGTCCAGGGCGGACAGGACGGCGCACAGCTTCTCCTCGGTGAACTTGCGGGGCGTCTCCATGCCCCAGCTGGTGAAGATCTCGTCGGCGTGGTGATGGTGATGGTGGTGCTCATGGTCGTGCTCGTCGTGGTCGTGGTCATGATCGTGGCAGCAGCACTCGCCGTCATCGTCATCGTCGTGGTGATGATGGTGATGCTCATGCTCATCATCGTCATCGTCGTCGTGGTCATGGTGGTGGCAGCAGCACTCGTCCTCGTCGTCATCCTCGTCGTGGTGATGATGGTGCTCGTGCTCATCGTGGTCGTCATCGTCGTGGTCATGGTGGTGATGGTGCTCATGCTCCATCTCCTCCAGCTCCCGGCGCAGGCCGTTGGCCTTCATGGCCTCCAGGATCTGCTCGCCGCTGAGTTGGGCGATGGGGGTGCTGATGAGAGCGGCCTCCGGGTTCAGGCCCTTCAGCAGCTCGGCGGCCTGGAGGACCTTGGCCTCCGGGGCGGTGTCGGTCCGGCTGAGGACGATCAGGTCGGCATTGGAGACCTGGTCGTTAAAGAACTCACCAAAGTTGCGCATATACATCCGGCACTTGCCGGCGTCCACCACGGTGACCTTGGCGCCGATATGGGCGCCCTCCACCCGCTCCACGGCCTTGGCCACATCGGAGAGCTTGCCCACGCCGGAGGGCTCGATGAGGATGCGGTCCGGGGCAAAGTCGTCCATGACCTTCTTCAGGGCCTTGGTGAAGTCGCCCACCAGGGTGCAGCAGATGCAGCCGGAGTTCATCTCGTTGATCTCCACCCCGGCGTCCTTCAAAAAGCCGCCGTCGATGGCGATCTCGCCGAACTCGTTCTCGATCAGGACCAGCTTCTCGCCCTTGTAGCCCTCCTCGATCAGCTTGCGGATGAGGGTGGTCTTCCCTGCACCCAAAAAGCCCGAGAATATGTCAATTCCAGTCACGGTAAAAGACCTCCATTTTTTATAGATTTTCCGAAAGCATATTATAGCACCTCTGTCAAACATTTACAAGTATCTGTTTATCACAGAATCATAGAATACGGAAAAAGAAAATCAACCAGCGCGGAACTTTATCCCGCGCTGGCTGGTTTTATACAAGCTTGCCATTCTCATCCACATACATCACCGGGGCCATGCCTGTGACCAGGAGCACCATGTCGTCATAGTTGACGCAGCGGTCGGCGCGGCTGTAGAGCCTCTGGGTCTCCAGCCGGCCGCTGATGTTCCCCGTCACGGCGGCCGTGGGCATCTGGCCGCCGATGAAGCGGTCCAGCCGCTGCCGCAGCTCCTCCCCGTCTTCTACGATCCCCAGGCGCACGCCGTTGACGATGGCCGCGTCCGCCAGCGTCACCCCGTCCACGGCCCGCAGCAGCGCGTCCGTCAGGGCCGGGCCGTCCCCGTCGGGTCTCCGGAAGCCCGGGCAGATCGACCGCTCGATCTCCGGCATTTGGACCGGGCCCCGCAGGATCTCCGTCGCGGCCGCGGCCGCCGCCGTGGCCGCCCGGTCCACATCCTTTAGGGCGTACAAACCCTCCAGCTCCCGGCCGTCGACCGTCACCCGGCAGTTCAGCCGCAGGTTGGACGCCGCCAGGAGCAACAGCGAGAACAGGCACAGCGCCAGCTTTTTTCCCATGAAAAACCACCTCCGTCAGTTAACATAATCTATCCGGAGGCGGCCGTCAAGGCCTTCGACAAAACTGGTGAAAAGCTTCTCTTTTGCCGCTTAAAGCTCCCCGGGCAGCTGGGCCTCGATGTCCGTGACGGAGACCTCGAAGGCGGTCTTCTCCACGGGCCCGGCCTCGGTGAGCTTTATGTAGTTGCGGCTTTGGATGCGGCCCTCCAGACGCACCAGGGTCCCCACCGGCCAGAGGGAGGCCTCCCGGGCCTTCAGGCCCCAGCAGATGCAGGGCAGGTAGTCGGAGCGGCCGTAGCGCCGGTTGACGGCCACCATCAGGTCGCAGATGTCCCGGCCCATGGGGGTCGTGCGCAGGTTGGGCTCTTTGCAGAGGGCCCCGGTCAGCTGCACCAGGTTGCTGTCCTCCTCGTCGCAGAAGCCCAGCTCCCGGGCGAAGACGGTGATGATGAGCTTTGCCCCCTCCCCCCGCCGGTTGTTGAAGGTGCGCAGCTCGCCGCTGACGCAGAGCTTTTCCGCCTCCCGCAGCTCCAGAGCGGCCAACTGCTCCCGGCGCAGGATCACATTGACGGTGTCGGTGTTGCCGGAGAGCCGCTGGACCTGGAGGGGGAAGCTGTAGAAGTCCTGGCCCCGGCTGGTATGGGAATACACGGGGCTGCCGGCCATGCAGCCGCAAAGCCGCGTGAAATTGTTTTCGGAGTTCATGTCCATGCGCTGTTTGCCGTCCTTTTCGTTGAGATAGTCCAATCTATTCAGGAATGGGCCTTGAATATGACCATAAAAAGGTATATAATGGAAGCACTATAAAAATAAGGAGATCGTATTATGGACATAAAAGAGATCCTGGAAAAATGCGACCACACCCTCCTCCGGGTGGACTGCACCGCCGATGAGATCCGCAAGCTCTGCGACCAGGCCATCCGCTACCACTGCGCCAGCGTCTGCATCCCGCCCTGCCACGTGGCCGGGGCCAAGCGCTACGTGGGGGACAAGCTGGCCATCTGCACGGTCATCGGCTTCCCCAACGGCTACTGCACCAGCGCCGTCAAGGCCTATGAGGCGGCGGACGCCATCGGCAACGGGGCCGGCGAGATCGACATGGTCATCAACCTCTCCATGGTCAAGGACGCCTGCTGGGACGAGGTGGAAAAGGACATCTCCGCCGTGCGCAAGGCCACCCAGGGGCACATCCTGAAGGTCATCATCGAGTGCTGCCTGCTGACCGAGGAGGAGAAGATCCGCCTGTGCCAGATCGTGACCAAGTGCGGCGCGGATTACATCAAGACCTCCACCGGCTTCTCCAAGGGCGGAGCCACCCCCGAGGACGTGAAGCTCATGCGGGAAAACTGCCCGGCGAGCGTCAAGGTCAAGGCCGCCGGCGGCATCTCCTCCCTGGCCGACGCGGAGGAGTTCATCGCCCTGGGCGCCGAGCGCCTGGGCACCAGCCGGATCGTGAAGCTGGCTATGGAGCTGGAGGGCGCCTCCGGCGCGCCGGACGAAAAATACTGAAGTATTCAAATGCGACCCGCTTCGCTGGGCTCGCATTTGAGTTACTCGCGCTTATCGCCCTTCGGTTGGTCGGCGCGGCGTCAGAACAAGGCTGCAAAGCCATTTTGCCGCGCAAGCACGCCAAAATCGGCGGGCAGCCTCGTTCTTCCTTACCAAAACCAAAGCGTCCGCTTTGGTTTTGAGAGGAGGCAGAGCGGCGTGAACGAGCTTTCGGCTTTCAGCCGGAAGCGAGTAAATAGAGCTTCTGCCGACGAGGCAAAGCTGCCTCAAAAACAAATTTGATTTTTTGCTGCTTCAAAATGGACTTCGCAAGTCTTAGTCTATAGTCCGGGAGCGGGGGTTTGCCCTGCTCCTATTTTTATCGGAGCATCTGCCGCAGTATCCGGCACAGCTCCAGGCCCGGGACGGACAGGGCCAGCCAGAGCAGGACGAAATGGGGGCAGATCTGCCCCAGCAGATTGAAGGGCAGCGCGGAATAGTCCCAGACCCCCCAGCCCAGGCGCAGATTCACAAGACACCCGGTGAAAAACTCCACGGCGGTGATGGCCGCGGCGCAGAGGAGCCATTTCCGGCCCAGGGGGATGCCCAGCAGGCCGATCAGATACATCAGCGTGAAGCAGGCCCCGCCGCAGAGCACCATGCACCAGTGGGTCCAGCCCCGCCATAGGAGCTCCAGCAGGGCGTACAGCAGCCCGCCCACCGCGTAAACAAGGACGTATTCCATCTCTCTCATCTCCCGCACGCTTTGTTCTTAGCTTTTCCGCGCGGAGGAAAAAAATACTTGACAGGCCGCGGGGAAGCTGATATACTTTATGCGCTAAAACAAAGAAGGTGCGGCATCCCCGGCCTCACCCGGCGGCCATTGAGCCAGCCGTGGTCAATAAAGCATCGCCCCCTTGGGGTCATCAGGTGTTTTTATGCGCGGATGCTGTGCGTCCGCGCTTTTGTTTTCAGTGTCCCCGCACTTTATTTTTTACCGGAGGTGTTTCCAATCGCTAACGCTGTTCATCAGATCAACGACGAGATCAACGACAAGGAAGTCCGCCTGATCGGCGACGCAGGCGAGCAGCTGGGCATCATGTCCTCGGCGGAAGCGCTGCGCATTGCCGCCGAGCGCGAGATGGATCTGGTAAAAATCGCTCCCGGCTCCAATCCTCCCGTCTGCAAGATCATGGACTACGGCAAGTTCCGCTTCGAGCAGGCCAAGAAGGAGAAGGAAGCCCGGAAGAACCAGCGGGTCATTGAGATCAAGGAGATCCGCATGTCTCCCAGCATCGGCGACAACGATTTCAACACCAAGCTGAAGAACGCCCAGAAGTTCCTCATGGACGGGGACCGGGTCAAGGTCTCTGTGCGTTTCCGGGGCCGTGAGATGGCCCACACCGACCTGGGCACGCAGCTGTTGAAGGAGTTCGCGGAGAAGTGCGCGGATATCGCGAACATGGATAAGGCCGCCAAGCTGGAGGGCCGGAACATGTCCATGTTCCTCTCCCCCAAGCCCCAGGCGCCCGCCAAAAAGCCGGGCAAACCTAAGACCCCCAAGCCCCCTCAGTCGGAGGGTTGATAAAAGCAGAGTAAGCCAGTTACGGAAGGAGAAAGTATTATGCCCAAACTGAAGACCCACAGCGGTGCCAAGAAGAGATTCAATCTCACCAAGACAGGCAAAGTGAAACGCGCGCACGCCTATAAGAGCCACATCCTCACCAAGAAGGACACCAAGCGCTGCCGCCGTCTGCGTTCCGAGACCTACGCCGACGTGACCAACCAGGCGACCATCAAGAAAATGATCCCTTACAAATAAGGGCAGACGCTGAGATAGGAGGATTAAACAATGGCAAGAGTTAAAGGCGCGATGATGACGCGCAAGCACAGAAATAAGATCCTGGGCCTGGCCAAGGGTTATTGGGGAAACAAGTCCCGCCACTATAAGATGGCCAACGAGCAGATGATGAAGTCCGGCCGTTACGCCTATGTGGGCCGCAAGCAGAAGAAGAGAGACTTCCGCAAGCTATGGATCACCCGCATCAGCGCCGGCTGCAAGATGAACGGCATGAACTACTCCAGCTTTATGCACGGCCTGAAGCTGGCCGGAGTGGACATGAACCGCAAGATGCTCTCCGAGACCGCCATCCACGACCCCGCCGCCTTCACCGCCCTCTGCGAGCTGGCGAAGAGCGCCCAGTAAAGAATAAGGCAACAAAAAACCGCGCTTCCTGCGAACAACAGGGAGCGCGGTTTTTGTTTATACAGTTTTTCAGCTCTCGGTCAGCTCCAGGGCGATCTGGCGGATGGCCCGCTCGGCGGCGGGCACATCGGTCCGGTTGGAGGCAAAGCAGAGAACAAAAGGCTTCTGGGCATAGACAACGCCCACGTCGTTGGTGATCCCGTCGTCCTCGCCGGTCTTGTGGGCCACCGGGATGCTGTCCGGCAGGTAGCCGGGGATCTTGTGGTTGACCTGCTGGAGCAGCAGAAGCTCCTCCATCTCCCGGCTCACCTCCTCGGAGATGAAGCTGTGCCGGTAGATCTTCTCCAGCAGCTCCCCCAGCTCCCGCAGGCAGATGCGGTTCTCCAGGCCCCGGGAAGCGGCCTCGCTGTCAAAGAGCAGCCGCTCCAGGTGGGTCTTCTCCAGGCCGATCTCCCTGAACTGCCCGTTCAGGAAGTTCAGCCCCAGCCGCCGCAGGAGCAGATTGGTGGCAGCGTTGTCCGACAGGGAGATCATCAGGCCGCAGAGGGTGCGGATATCCGCCTCCACCTCCCCGGTGAAGAAGTACAGCGCGCCGCAGGGGGGCAGCTTATCCTCCTGCCGGCACAGCAGCTTCTCGCCCAGGTCCAGCTTTCCCTCGGCCCAGAGCTTCATCACCACCGCGTACACCGGCAGCTTGATGACGCTGGCGGCCTCGAAGAGGGCCTCCTCGTTGAAGCCCCAGGCCTCCCCGGCCGTCAGATCCTTATAGTACAGGCCCACATCTCCGGGGAGGTCCCGGAGACGTGCGGCGATCGTCTGTTTATCCATGACTCAGTTGTCGATCAGGTCGGTATCGTACTCCACACCGCCGTTGAGCTTGCGGAAGATGAAGTACACCGGCACGCAGACGGCGATGATGAGCAGGCCCTTGAGCGAGGTGACAGGGTCAGAGACGAAGTTGTTCACCAGCAGGATCACGAAGCAGAGAATGGTCAGGATGATGACGGGCACGCCGCCCCAGACCTTGTAGGGCCGCTCCATATCCGGGTACTTCTTCCGGAAGATCAGCACGGCGATGATGGCCAGCAGGTTGATGAGGGCGCTGACGGTGATGAGCCAGTCGGTGAGGGTCTGGAGGCTGTTGAAGAGCACCAGCACGATGGACATACCGGAGGAGGCCAGGATGGCCTTGGCGGGCACGCCCTTGTCGTTCACGTCGCCCATGGCCTTGAAGAAGTAGCCGCCCTTGGCCATGGCGTAGTAGGTGCGGGGGAAGACCAGGCAGTCGCCGTTGACGGTGCCGATGATGCCGATGGTCATGCCGATGAGGACGATCCAGCGGCCGAACTGGCCCATGACCCGGGTGGCCGTCTCGGTGCCCAGGTACAGGTTGCCGCCGGAGATCATGGAGTTGACCTCGTCCGCGGGGATGACCCGGTAGATAGCCAGGTTGAAGAGGGTGTAGGTCAGGGTGATGAAGCCCATGGAGATGATGATGGCCAGGGGGATATCCCGGCGGGGCTTCTTCATCTCGCCGGCCACGGTGTTCAGGTTGGTCCAGCCCTCATAGGCCCAGAGGCTGGCGAAGGTGGCGTAGCCCACCAGCTTGATGACGTCCACAATGCCCGCCTTGCCGTCCACAAAGGCGGTGGCCGGGGACAGGTTGGGGCTCTGGGTGCCGAAGAACAGGCCGATGAAGATGATGAGGATCAGGGGGACCACCCGGGCCACCATGGAGAAGTTCTGGAAGACTGCCGCGTGCTTCACGCCCACCAGGTTCAGCAGGGTGAAGACCACGATGATGGTGATGGCGATCAGCTTCACGGTCCAGTCGCCCATGCCGAACTGCTCGGCGAAGGGGGTCACCGCCGCCAGAGACAGGGCCGCGATGGAGCCGGAGCAGGTCAGCAGGAAGCTGGAGAAGCCGTTGATGAAGCCCAGCATGGGGTGGTAGGCCTTGGACAGATAGGTGGTCAGGCCGCCGGTGACCGGCATCTCAGCGCCCAGCTCCGCAAAGCACAGGCCGCCCAGGATGCTCACCAGGCCGCCCACCAGCCAGCAGATCAGGGCCATGCCCATGGACATGTTGGTCCGCTCCAGGACATAGCTGCCCAGGTAGTAGATGCCGGAGCCGATGGTCATGCCCGCGACCAGGCTGACGCCGGAGAACAGGCCCAGCTCCTTCTTCAGCTTGCCGCCGGAGAGCTTACTGTGATTCTTTTCCATATGTTTTCCTCCCATCCGCCGCGAAGCACGGCAGGTTTATACGTTCAATAACGCCGCACGGAGCGGCCCGCCCGGCCGTTCAGGATCTGCCCGTTGTGTACGGCGGGGACGCCGTTTACCAGCACCCAGTCGATGCCCTCCGGGGGCAGCAGGGGCTGGGCGAAGCTGGCCCGGTCCCGGACCTTCTCCAGGTCGAAGATCACAATATCCGCGTCGGCCCCCACGCTGAGGCGGCCCTTATTTTCAAGGCCCATCTGCCGGGCGGCCAGGGCGGACATCCGCTCGATGGCGTCCGAGAGCCCTACCTTGCCCGTGCGGACGTACTCCGCCAGGAAGCGGGGAAAGGCCCCGGCGGCCCGGGGGTGCCCCTGGCCCCGGCTCAAGGTGCCGTCGCTGCCCAGCATGACGCCCGGGTGCCGGTAGGCCCGGTCCACCTCCGCCTGCTGCATCACGTAGCAGACGGTCATGGCCTCCGGGTGTTCCCGGCGCTCTTTCTCAAAGATCTCTTTCGTGCAGCACTGCCCCTTGAACGGCCCCTCGGCCATCTCCACCACGCCGTAATCGCAGTGGTAACGCTCCATCCAGCCCGGGTCATAGGTAGTGGAGCCGATGCCGGTGGAAAAGGCGGCGTAGGGATAGCAGTCACAGCCGATATGGGGCAGGCGGAGCCGGTAGCTGTCCACCAGGGCCAGGAAGCGCTCCATCTGCCCGAAGCCCGCCATGCTGCCGATGTGGGAAATCTCCACCGGCACGCCCAGGGCCTCCCCCGCGTCCAGGAACTCCCTGGCCGCGGCGTAGACCTCCTCCGCATCGCTGCGGATATGGGCGGCGATGGGCTTGCCGCTCTCCCGGCAGCCCCGGGCGGTGATCTTCAGCTCCTCCATATCCATCCCCGGCACGTAGCGGATGCCGTAGGAGACGCCCAGGCAGCCCCGCCGGAGGCTCTCGGCGATCTCGTCTGCCATCTGCTCCCGCTGGGCCTTGGTGGCAGGGGCGTATTTGTCCAGGCAGCCGGCCCGGTGCCGGAAAAACTCGTGCCCGGCCAGCATCGCCACGTTCACCGGCGCGCCGTCCCGGTCAACTAAGTCCAGATAATCCGCCGGGTGGTACTTGTTCTCACCGCAGTTGCCGCCGATGGCCGTGGTCACGCCCATGCGCAGCATGCAGTTGTAGACGGCCTTCTCCTCGTCGTCGAAGAGCCGCCCACTGTCCACCGGGTCCTCGTGCATGTGGATATCCACGAAGCCGGGGCAGACGATCTTCCCGGCCGCGTCGATGACCTGATCCGCCTGGAGCCGGCCCTCCGTCACGGCGGCTACCTTGCCGTCCTCCAGCAGCAGATCCAGCTTTGAATCCACCCGGCTGGCCGGGTCCACTACCCGGCCGCCGCTGATCAAGATCCTCATACGCGCCTCCGCGGAAATCGTTTCATTTTCTGTATTATTATATGATCTGCCTGCGCATCAGTAAAGAGCGTTTTCTGGCAAAAATTCCGCAAAAAATGCTTTTTTGGCTCTCAAGACAATAACATCCGGTCGTTGTCCAGGGCCTTGCCCACGTTTTCCTTGAACATCCGCAGCAGGTCGGCCACCGTCAGGCCCTTCCGCTCCTCCCCCTTCAGGTCCAGCAGGATGCGGCCGGAGTCCATCATCAAAGTCCGGTTGCCCAGCTCCAGGGCGGAGGACATGTTGTGGGTGATCATCAGGCAGGTGAGATTGCCCTCCCGGACCACGTTCTCCGTCAGATCCAGCACCTTTTCGGCGGTGCCCGGGTCCAGGGCCGCGGTGTGCTCGTCCAAAAGCAGGAGCTTGGGCGGGACCATGGTGGCCATCACCAGGGTCAGGGCCTGCCGCTGCCCGCCGGAGAGGAGCCCCACGGGCTGGCGCATCCGGTCCTCTAGGCCCATGCCCAAGAGGGCCAGTTTCTCCCGGAAGGCCTCCTTCTCCGCCTTGGACACGTGGCTGAGCCAGCCGCCGCCTCCGGCGGCCAGGGCCAGGTTCTCCTCGATGGTCATGCCCGGGGCGCTGCCCCGCATGGGGTCCTGGAAGAGCCGGCC
>CANQTO010000013.1 GCA_947626785.1 uncultured Oscillospiraceae bacterium | reverse complement strand
CGCCAGTTTTCCACACAAAAATTCGGGGCTGTGAAATCCTGAGCCGTCTGCGGCTCTTTTTTTCACAGCCCCTTTTTGCATGTCGCATTTGATTCTCTTGACAAGAGGAGCGCTTTTTCTTATACTAATACCCATTTAAAAGAAGACACCGAGCGGCGAGGATTTTTTGTGTCAGGCAAGGAAGACGCCGCAGGGAATACTTTGTGTATTTTCAAGGCGGCTGACGCCGCTTGACGCGAAAAAGACCGCCGCGAATGGCTTGTTTTAATTGGGTTTTAGTATTATACTTTAAAGAGCATTTTTAGCCTTTCCGAAGGAGATGGGAGCATGAAATTAGGTATCGTGGGGCTGCCCAACGTGGGCAAGTCCACCCTCTTTAACGCCATTACCAACGCGGGGGCCCAGTCGGCCAACTTCCCCTTCTGCACCATTGAGCCCAACGTGGGCATGGTGTCCGTGCCGGACCCCCGGCTGGACTACCTGGCCGGGCTCTACGACCCGAAGAAGGTCACCCCCGCCGTCATAGAATTTGTGGATATCGCGGGCCTGGTGAAGGGCGCGTCCCGGGGTGAGGGCCTGGGCAATAAATTCCTGGGCAACATTCGGGCCACCGACGCCATCGTCCACGTGGTCCGCTGCTTTGACGACGAGAACGTCATCCACGTGGAGGGAGGCGCCGACCCGGAGCGGGATATCGGCATCATCGACCTGGAGCTCATCATGGCCGACCTGGAGATGGTGGACCGGCGGATCGACAAGGCCAAGAAGGCCGGCAAGGGCGGCGACAAGAAATTTCTCCGGGAGGCGGAGGTCTTCGAGGGCCTGCGGGAGCATTTAAACGACGGCAAGAGCGCCCGGAGCTATGTCTGCTCTGAGGAGGAGCGGGAGATCCTGGAGACCAGCGACCTGCTGACCCTCAAGCCCGTCATCTACGCTGCCAACATGGACGAGGACGGCGTGGCGGACTACGCCAACAACGCCTATTATCAGACCGTGGCCGCCGTGGCGGAGGCGGAGGGGGCCCAGGTGCTGCCCATCTGCGCCAAGGTGGAGGCGGAGATGGCCGAGCTGGAGCCGGAGGAGCGGCAGCTCTTTTTAGAGGAGCTGGGCCTGGCCGAATCCGGCCTGGACCGGATGGTCAAATGCTCCTATACCCTGCTGGGGCTGATCTCTTTTTTGACCTGCGGCGCGGACGAGTGCCGGGCCTGGACCATCCGCAAGGGCACCAAGGCCCCCCAGGCCGCCGGGAAGATCCACAGCGACTTTGAACGGGGCTTCATCCGGGCGGAGATCGTGGCCTTTGAGGATCTGAAGGCCTGCGGCGGCATGACGGCCGCCCGGGAGAAGGGCCTGGTCCGCAGCGAGGGCAAGGACTACGTGATGCGGGACGGGGACGTGACGCTCTTCCGCTTCAACGTCTGAGAGGGCCGGCGCTTGCTCAACCTGATCTTGGATATCATCGGCGTGGCCTCCTTTGCCGTCTCCGGGGCCATGGTGGCCATCCGCCGGAGGGCGGACCTGTTCGGCGTGCTGTTCCTGGCGCTGATGACCGCCCTGGGCGGCGGCGTCATCCGGGACCTGCTGCTGGGCCAGACCCCGCCCCGGATGTTCACCAGCTATGTGTACATAGCCGTGGCGGTGGGCTCCGCCCTGCTGGTCTTCCTCGCGGCCAAGACAAAAAAGGAGCTCTACCGGCGCAACGAGGCAAGGCTCGACCGGATAGACAATTTCTTTGACGCCATCGGCCTTGCCGCCTTCACCGTCTCCGGCGCGGGCATCGCCGTGAGCACCTACGGCCTGGGAAATCCGGTCCTGGTGGTGTCCATGGGTATGATCACCGGCTTCGGCGGCGGCATGCTCCGGGACGTGCTTACCAACGCCATGCCCATGGTGCTGACCAAGCACATCTACGCCGTGGCCTCCCTGGCGGGAGCCCTGGTCTACTACTGGATGCTGCGGCTGGCGCTGCCCGCCCTGGTCTGCGACCTGACCGCCGGCGTGCTGGTGTTCATCATCCGCGTGCTGGCCACCCGCTACCACTGGAATCTGCCCCATGCCGACGTTTAAGGCTTGACTTGAAGGTCGATTTGTGGTACTCTAAACAGGTAATAAAGGGAGTAGCAGGCATCGAAAGATGTTGGCGCGTCGTCAGCCCGACCGGTCCCCGGTTCGGCGCGCCAGATACTTTTAAGAGTATTTTGCGAGACTTTTACAGCGCATAAACGCTGTAAAAGTCTCTTTTTTTGCGGAAAGGGGTATGCGTATGATGTTCTACTGCGAAGAGAAGGAGGCCGTGCTCTCCGAGCTTCAGGCCTCCGCCGAGGGTCTGAGCGCCGCGGAGGCCCAGCGCCGCCTGGAGGAAAACGGGCGCAACAAGCTGGAGGCCGCCCCCGGCAAATCCCTGCTGCGCCGCTTTCTGGAGCAGCTGGCCGACCCCATGATCATCATCCTCTTAGCGGCCGCCGCCATCAGCGGCGTGCTGGCCGTGGTGGAGGGCGAGAGCTTTGCCGACGTGATCATCATCCTGGCCGTGGTGCTGGTCAACGCGGTGCTGGGCGTCTATCAGGAGAGCAAGGCGGAAAAGGCCATCGAGGCCCTGCAGGAGATGTCCGCCGCCACCTCCAAGGTGCTCCGGGACGGGCATCTGATCACCGTCCCCAGCGAGGAGCTGGTGGTGGGGGACGTGGTGCTGCTGGAGGCCGGGGACGCGGTACCCGCCGACGGCAGGCTCCTCCAGTGCGCCAGCCTCAAGGTGGAGGAGGCCGCCCTCACCGGCGAGTCCGTGCCGGTGAACAAGCAGATCGAGGCCATTCCCCTGGCCCAGGGGGCCAAGGACGTGCCCCTGGGCGACCGGAAGAACATGGTCTACATGGGCAGCACCGTGGTCTATGGCCGGGGCGCGGCGGTGATCACCGGTACCGGCATGGACACGGAGATGGGCAAGATCGCCGACGCCCTGGCCAAGGCCGAGGAGGGCCAGACGCCTTTGCAGATCAAGCTCAGCCAGCTGTCCAAGGTGCTGACCTGGCTGGTGCTGGGCATCTGCGTGGTGGTCTTCGCCGTGCAGCTCCTCCGGGCCGGCGGGCTGGACTTTGAGGCGGTCCTCAGCTCCTTCATGATCGCCGTGTCTCTGGCCGTGGCGGCCATCCCCGAGGGCCTGGCCGCGGTGGTGACGGTGGTGCTGTCCATCGGCGTGACCAACATGTCCAAACGCAACGCCATCATCCGCCGCCTGACGGCGGTGGAGACCCTGGGCTGCGCCCAGATCATCTGCTCGGACAAGACCGGCACCCTGACCCAGAACAAGATGACCGTGGTGGACTTCTATGGGGACAACGAGCCGGAGCTGGCCTCGGCCATGGCCCTCTGCTCCGACGCGGAGCTGGGGGAGGACGGCCTGGTCACCGGCGAGCCCACCGAGGCGGCCCTGGTGGCCTGGGCCAACAAGCTGGGCCGGGACAAGAACACCCTGAAGGCCCTGAACATCCGCTGCGGCGAGGCCCCCTTCGACTCGGGCCGGAAGCTGATGAGCACCGTGCACAGCTGTGCCTCCGGCTTCGTCCAGTACACCAAGGGCGCGCCGGACGTGCTGGTGAGCCGCTGCACCCATTATCTGAAAAACGGCGAGCGCCTGCCCATGACCGACGCCGTCCGGCGGGAGATCATGCAGGCCAACAAGGCCATGGCCGACCGGGCCCTGCGGGTGCTCTCCTGCGCCAAGCGGGACTGGCCCGTCCGGCCCATGAACTATGAGCCGGATTACCTGGAGCAGGACCTGACCTTCATGGGTCTGTGCGGCATGATCGACCCGGTGCGGCCGGAGGTTCTCGCCGCCATCGCCCAGTGCCGGGAGGCGGGCATCCGCCCCATCATGATCACCGGCGACCATGTGGACACCGCCGTGGCCATCGCCAAGGAACTGGGCATCCTCAGCGAGGGGACCTACGCCGTCAGCGGCTCCCAGCTGGACGAGATGGACGACGAGACCTTCGCCCGTGAGTTCAGGAACATCAGCGTCTACGCCCGGGTGCAGCCGGAGCACAAGACCCGCATCGTCAACGCCTGGCGGGGGGCCGGCTGCGTCACCGCCATGACCGGCGACGGCGTCAACGACGCGCCCAGCATCAAGTCCGCCGACATCGGCGTGGGCATGGGCATCACCGGCACCGACGTGACCAAGAACGCCGCCGACATGGTCCTGGCGGACGACAACTTTGCCACCATCGTGGGCGCCGTGGAGGAGGGCCGCCGGATCTACGACAACATCCGCAAGGCCATCCAGTTCCTCCTGGGCTCCAACATGAGCGAGGTGATCAGCATCTTTGCCGCCACGCTCCTGGGCTTCACAATCCTCCAGCCGGTGCATCTGCTGTGGATCAACCTGGTGACCGACTGTTTCCCCGCCCTGGCGCTGGGCACGGAGAAGGCGGAGGCGGACGTGATGCGCCGCCCGCCCCGTCCGGCCCGGGCCGGCGTCTTTGCCGGCGGCATGGGCTTCGACATCGTGTACCAGGGCCTGCTGGTCTCAGCCCTGACCCTGCTGTCCTACTTCATCGGCCACGCCATGGAGTCCGGCGTCTGGGCCATCGCCAACAGCCCGGACGGTACCACTATGGCCTTCCTGACCATGTCCATGGCGGAGATCTTCCACAGCTTCAACATGCGCTCCCAGCGGGGCAGCATCTTCAAGCTGCAGAGCCGGAACATCCTGCTCTGGCTGGCCGCCATCGGCTCTCTTATCGCCACCACCGTGGTCTGCGAGATCCCCCTGCTGGCCGCCGCCTTTGAGTTCACCAGCGTGTCCTTCTTAGAGTACGCCATCGCCATCGGCCTGGGCGCCTGCGTCATCCCCGTGGTGGAGCTGGTCAAGCTCCTCCAACGGAAGTTGAAAAAGGCCTGAGCGAAATCCGAGCGGAAAGAGGGGCAGTAGCAAAACGATGTGCGTTTTGCTACTGCCCCTGATTTTATCTTATTCTTTTGGATTATGTAAACTCATCCTCCGCCGCCGGACATGAAGTTGAGCCAGAAGAACAGCCCGGCCAGGATACAGGCCACCGCCAGCAGCAGCCGTTTCCAGTCAAAGCTGCCGCTGCGGACCTCCGCCACCACGGTCAGCCCCGCGCAGAGCACAAACAGCAGCGCCAGGACCAGGGTCCGGCTGAGGGGCTTGTGCTCCTTGGCGTCCTCCTGCTGGGCGCCCTCCGGTTCCCGGAGTCCCGCCTCCTCGAAGGCCTTCTGTGCCTCGTTCCTCAGCCGCTCCGCCTCCGCGGCGGCCTCCGCCTCCGTCCGCTGCTTGTACTGGTCCTGGGTGTAGTCGCTCATCAGCGGGCAGAGATTGCCCACCAGGGCGTAAGGCTGCTCCCCCGCTCCGGCGGTGAAGCAGACCAGCAGATAGGGGTCGCCGGTGTAGATGATGCCGCAGTCGTTGAGATACAGCAGGCCCTGGGAGTCGTCCGCCAGCCAGCCGTATTTGTGGGCCACCTCGTAGCGGTCCTCATGGCTGCGGAAGTATTTTTTCGGCTCGGCCTGCTTCATCAGGTCGATGATGAACTGATAGCGTTCGGGATCGCCGTACAGCTTTTTCAGGCAGCTGATCATCTGCCGGGCGGTGAAAAAGTTGTTCTCGTAGAACTTCTCGTCCACCGTGTCCGGGTCCTCGCCCATGATGGGGGCGATGAGGCGGCGGTAGGGCTGGTAGCCGCCCAGGTCGGTCCAGAGGATGCGGGCGTACTCGTTGTTGGAGTCGATAATGGCCCCTTCTATCAGCGTTTCGTAGCGGAAGCCTCCGGCGGTGTCCTTCTCCAGGTCGATCTCCCCGGCGGCGGCCCGGTCGGCGATCGCCATGGACAGGGGCACCTTGAACATGCTGCCGGTGATCATGTACCGGTCCGGGTCGTAATAATGCTCCTCCCCGGTGACGGTGTTGTAATAGCCGATGGTGATCTGCCCCTCTTCCGCCTCGTACTCTGCCAGAAAGTCCTCGATCACCTGATCCCAGCTCAGATCCTCGCTCTCCTCCCCGCCCGCCGCCAGAGCCTTGGGCGCGGCGAGGGCGAAGCACAGGGCCAGCGCCGCTCCTATCCAAAATTTGGCTGTTCTTTTCATCGTTTTGACCTATTCAAACACGTATCATAATTCAAGCTTCAAACCGAACTGTATTATACGCCCCTTTTCCCTCAAAAGCAACCACAAAAGGACTGCGGAGCCGGCAACCGCCGGCTCCGCAGTCCTTTTGTTCAGTTGAGCAGGGCCTCGATGCTGGCCTTGGGGATGGCACCCACGGAGGTCCGGACGGCCTCGCCGTTTTTGAAGACCATCAGGGTGGGGATGCTCATGACGCCGAAGCGGGCGGCCAGGCCCGGCTGCTCGTCCACATCCACCTTGCCCACCTTGACCGCGCCCTCCTGCTCCTCGGCGATCTGCGCCACAACAGGGGCGATCATCCGGCAGGGGCCGCACCAGGTGGCCCAGAAGTCCACCAGCACGGGGATGGGGGACTTGAGCACTTCCTCTTCAAAGTTTTCCTGGGTGATCACAACTTCAGCCATTTTATCTTTCTCCTTTGTTTTTTAGTATGTTCCGTTTTCAGCCAAATAAACCGCCCAGCCAATCAGCGATGGGGAAATAGGCGATGGGCAGGAAGATAGCGGGCAGCATGTTGGCCACCTTGATCCGCTCCTTCCCCAGCTCCAGCATGTTGAAGGCCATGCCGATGAGGATGGTCCCGCCCACGGCGGACATCTCTGTCACCGCGGCAGTGCTCAGCACCGGGGCCAGCACCCCCGCCAGCAGGGTCAGGCCCCCCTGAAACAGCAGGATAAAGAGCACCGAGCAGGTGACCCCCAGGCCCATAGCCGCGCCGAAGGCCATGGAGGAGACAAAGTCCATGGTGCTCTTGGCGAAGATGATGCTGTAGTCCTTGTTGATGCCCGCCTCCAGGGAGCCCACCACGGTCATGGAGCCGATGCAGAAGAGGATGCAGGCGGAGACGAAGCCTTCGGTGAAGCGGCTCTCGGTCACCTTGCCCCGGAAGACCCTGGTCTTGATGAAGTCCCCCGCGTGCTCCACCCCGTCGTCGATGCGCAGCAGCTCCCCCAGGGCCGTCCCCAGCACCAGGCAGATGATGACGCACAGCAGCTCCTGGGTCTCGATGGCGCTGGAGACGCCGATGACCACCGTGCACAGGGCCAGGGCCTTCATCAGCGCCGCCTGGAGGGAGGCGCTGATCCGGTTTTTGAACAGGATGCCCAGCAGGCTCCCGGCGAAGACCGTGCCCATGTTGACAAATACCGCTATCACCGCAACTTCACCTCACGCCTTTTTGCAGTAGTCCTTCAAAAACAGGATGGCCTGCCGGTAGCCCTCGAAGCCCAGGCCCGCATAGGTCTTGACGCAGGCCATACCGGCGTAGGAGATCTGCCGGAAGGGCTCCCGGGCGGACACGTCGGACAGATGCACCTCCACCGCGGGGATGCGCACCGCCTTCAGGGCGTCCAGGATGGCGATGCTGGTGTGGGTATAGGCGGCGGGGTTGATGACGATCCCGTCGAAGGCCCCGTAGGCCTTCTGGATCTTGGTCACGATGTCCCCCTCGTGGTTGGACTGGAACATCTCTACCTCCACGTCCTCCGCCTGGCAGCAGTCCCAGATGAAGTCCTTCAGCTCCTGGTAGCTGCCCTTGCCGTACACATCCGGCTCCCGGATGCCCAGCATGTTGATATTCGGTCCGTTGATGACGAGAATTTTCATTGCGCGTTCTCCTTTAGAGTGCCTGTATGATCTGCTCCACGGTCTCCCAGACGGAGCCGTTGTTGTCCACCGTCAGGTCGGCAAAGCGGGCATAGCAGGCTTTTCTCTTCTCAAACAACTCCCTTAGGTCGTTTTTCAGGGAGATGGGCCGCCCGTCCTTGGGCAGCCGGTCCAGCTCCCGCCGGAGCCAGACGATCCGGCCGTTCTGGTGCAGCAGGGGGTAGTTCTCCGGCCGGGTGACGCAGCCGCCCCCGGTGGAGATCACCGCCCCGGAGCGCTTGCCCAGATCTGCCAGGACCTCCGTCTCCCGGGCCCGGAAATAGTCCTCCCCCTCGGCGGCAAAGATGGCGGGGATGGAGCGGCCCTCCGCCTTCTCCACCAGCTCGTCCGCCTCGAAGACGCTCCGGCCCAGCTTCACCTCCAGCAGCCGGGCCACGGTGCTCTTGCCGCAGCCGGGCATGCCCACCAGGATGATGTTCTGCTCCTCCCGGCGCAGGATGTCCACGATGCGGGCGATCTCCCCGTCGTCGATGCTTCCGCCGGTGAAGAGCTCCGAGCTCCGCTTGGCCTGGGCTACCAGCATAGTCAGGCCCCCCGCGTGGGGGATGCCCAGCTCCTCGGCCTGCAAAAGCAGGGCTGTCCGGGCCGGGTTGTAGACCACGTCGAACACCGCCTCGCAGCGGGGGAAGGCTCGCAGGTCCACGGCGGCGGCGCCGTTGTTGGGGTACATGCCCAGGGGCGTGGTGTTGGCGATCACGGCGGCATCCGCGTGCCGGGAGAGGTTTTCGTAGTTGTCCTCCCCGCTGCGGGAGATGACGGTCACCGGCGCGGCTCCCAGCTTCTCCAGCACGGCCCGGACGGTGACGGAGGCCCCGCCGCTGCCCAGCACCAGGGCCTTCTTCCCTTTAACATCCACGCCGCTGCCCAGCACCAGCCGCTCAAAGCCGTAGGCGTCGGTGTTGTCCCCAAAGAGGCTGCCGTCCGGGCGGCGGACCAGGGTGTTCACGCTGCCAAGCCTCGCCGCCATGGGGGAGAGCTCGGCGCAGAAGGGCACGACAGCTTTTTTATAGGGGATGGTCACGTTCAGCCCGTCCCAGTCCCCGCCGCGGAGAAAGCCCTCCAGCTCCTCCCGGCTCTTTTCATAGAGCTTGTACTCGTAACCGGCCAGCAGGCCGTGTATCTGAGGGGAATAGCTGTGCCCCAGCTTCTCCCCCAGCAATCCGCACTTGAGCATGGGCAGTCTCCGCTCCTTTCCGTTATACGATCTCGCTGTAGCTTCCCAGGTAGGCAAACTCCTCGCAGAGGGTGTCCATCTCCCCCATCAGCTGGATGAAGCGGGGGGAGTAGACGGAGGTGTCCAGGTCGAAGTAGAACATGAACTCGAAGTTCCGCTCCGGCATGGGGCGGCTCTCCAGCTTATTCAGGTTGATGCCCAGAGCGTAGAAGCGGGAGAGCACCTTGTACAGGGAGCCGGGCTGATGTGGCAGCACCAGCATCAGGCTGGTCCGGTCGGCCCCGGGGTAGATCTCCAGGTCCTTGGTGATGCAGATGAAGCGGGTGTAGTTGTTGCCCTGGTCCTGCACCGCCTCGGCCAGGCAGTCCAGGCCGTAGAGCTTCATGCAGGGGCGGGAGGACAGGGCCGCCACGTCCGTCCGGCCGGACTCCTTCACCAGCTTGGCGGCCACGGCGGTATTCTCGCAGGGGATCACCTTCACGCCGCTGAGGCTCTGGAGATACCCGGCGCACTGGCTGATGGCCTGCTCGTGGGAATAGATCTCTTTGATATCCTCCAGCTTCGCGCCGGGGTTTGCCAGCAGATTGTGGTCGATCTTCAGCCGGACGCTGCGCACGATGTGGAAGTGGTGCCGGGTCATCAGATCGTAGACCGCGTTCACCGAGCCCGCCGTGCTGTTTTCCAGGGGAATGACCCCGTAGCGGCACAGGCCCTTCTCGATGGCGGAGAAGACCGCCTCAAAGCTGGAGAAGTAGAACACGTTGGGCCGGCGGAAGAGCTTGTCGCAGGCCAGCTGGGAGTTGGCCCCCTCTACGCCCTGGCAGGCCACCGTGGCGCTCTCCGGGAAGAGCCGGGGCGTCTCCTCGATGGCCCGGCCGATCTGCTCCGTCAGCTCCGTGGGGACGCCCAGCAGCCGGTTCTGGCTGCTGCGGCTCAGCTCCATCAGCAGGGAGAACAGGGACACCGCGTACTCCCCCAGCTCCTCCGGGACCTGGGCCTCCACGTCCAGCAGCTTCTGCCGCTCCCGGGCCACATCCAACACCGGGATGCCCTTCTCCTTTTTCAGCCCGGCGATCTGGGCCGCGATCTGCATCCGCTCGGTAAAGAGCTTCAGCAGCTCCCCGTCCAGCTTGTCCAGCTGCTCTCTGTAGTCCTTCAGTTCCATGCTTGTATCCTCATTTCTCTTTTTCGCGCCAGCAGCGCGTCATACACGGCTACGGCGGCCGCCGCCTCCACCACGGGCACCGCCCGGGGCACGATGCAGGGGTCGTGCCGCCCCCCGACGCAGAGCTTAGCCGGGCTCATAGTCTTCAGATCCACGCTGTCCTGCTCCTTGGCGATGGAGGGCGTGGGCTTGAAGGCCGCCCGGAACACCAGAGGCATGCCGCTGGTGATCCCGCCTAAAATGCCGCCGCTGTGATTGGTGGCAGTTATGACCTGGCCGTTCTTCAATATATAAGGGTCGTTGTTCTCGCTGCCCCGGAGGGCGGCGGCGGCAAAGCCCGCGCCGAACTCCAGGCCCTTCACCGCCGGGATACCGAAGACAATGGCGGCGATCCGGTTCTCCATACCGCCGAACATAGGGTCCCCCAGCCCGGCGGGCAGGCCCAGCACGGCGCACTCCACCACGCCGCCCACCGAGTCCCCCTCGGCCCGGGCCTTGGCGATCTCCGCCTGCATGGCCTCGCCGGCGGCCTTATCCACCGTGGGGAAGTCCTTCTCCGCCGTGGAGGCGAGCAGCTCTCCCCGGTCCTCCACGCCGCCGATGGCGGCGATGCGGGAGATGATCTCGATCCCCTCCCGGCGCAGGAGCTGGAGGCAGATGCCCCCGGCGATGCACAGGGGGGCGGTCAGCCGCCCGGAGAAGTGCCCGCCGCCGGCCCTGTCCTCCGCGCCGAAATATTTGACCCGGGCGGTGTAGTCCGCGTGGCCGGGCCGGGGGATGTCCGCAAAGGCGGCATAGTCCCCGGAGCGGGTATTAGTATTGCGGATGATGGCTGTCAGGGGCGCTCCGCAGGTAACGTTCTCTTTCAGGCCGGAGAGGAATTCCGGCGCGTCCGGCTCCTTCCGAGTAGTGGCCCAGGCGCTGCGGCCCGGGGCCCGGCGCTCCAAAAAGCGCTGGAGCTCTTCCAGGTCGATAGGCTCCCCGGCGGGCAGGCCCTCGACGGTCACGCCGATGGCCGGGGAATGGGACTGGCCGAAGACGGTCAGCCGCAGGTTTTCTCCGTAGCTGCTGCTCACCGGGCCCTCACCTCCAGTCTCTCATAGTCCTCCCAAAAGCGGGGGTAGGACTTCTGCACGCACTCGCTGCCCAGGACGGTGACTTCCCCCCGGCCGGCGCAGGCGGCCGCCGCCGCCGACATGGCGATCCGGTGGTCCCCGCAGGCGTCTACGGTGCCGCCCTCCAGGGCCTCCCGGCCCCGGATGAGCAGTCCCTCGGGCAGTTCTTCCGCCTGGCCGCCCAAACTCTTCAGCAGCCGGGCGGTGCTCTCCAGCCGGTCGGACTCCTTCAGCCGGAGCCGCCCGGCGTTGACGATCCGGGTCTCCCCCTTCGCCGCCGCGGCCACCACGCTCAGCACCGGGATCAGGTCCGGGATGGGCGCTGCGTCGATCAGGCAGCCCCGGAGGGCGCCGCGGCGGACAAAGACGCCCTCAGGCGTCTCCCGCACCTGGGCGCCCAGGGTCCGCAGGATGTCCAGCACCGCCCGGTCCCCCTGGAGGGAGGCTGCCGACAGGCCGGACACCGTCACGCCCTTCTCGGACAGAGCGCCCATGCACAGGAAGAAAGCGGCGTTGGACCAGTCCCCCTCCACCCGGAGCTCTTCCGGCAGCCGGGGGCGCTGGCCGCCCGGGATCGTATAGTTCCAATCTTGTTTGTTCAGCTCGATCTCCGACAGGGCTAGGGCCGCCTCGGTCATGGCGATATACCCGGCGGACTCCACCTTGCCCGTGACGGAGAGGGCGCTGTCCCCCTTCAGCAGGGGCAGGGCCATCAGCAGCCCGGAGATATACTGGGAGGACACGTTCCCCGGCAGGCGGTAAGCGCCGCTTTGGAGCTGGCCGCTCACGTGGAGCACCGCGCCCTCCAGGCGCAGCTCCATGCCCTGGCGGCGCAGCTCCCCGTCCAGAGGGGCCAGGGGCCGCTGGGGCAGCCGCCCCTCCAGCAGGAAGTCCGCCTCCGCGCCCAGAGCCCCCGCCACAGGCAGGAGAAAGCGCAGAGTGGAGCCGCTCTCGCCGCAGGGCAGACGCCGGAGCCCCTTGGGCCGCTCCCGGATGGGCCGCACCCGCAGCTGGCCGGGGGCCGTCTCCCGGATCTCCGCCCCCAGGGCGTTCAGGCAGGCCATGGTGGCGGCGATATCTTTTGATATCCCGTCGCAGGAGAGGCAGAGCTCCCGCTCCCCCAGGGCCGTGCAGATCAAAAGCCGGTGGGCCTGGGATTTGGAGGCCGGGACCCTCACCGCGCCGGAGCGCTGGCCCGGCCGAATGGTCATGTTCATCGCAGTCCCCCCGCTCGGAGCCAGGCTTTGATCTCCCCCGCGGGCACGGGCATGATCTCGCAGCGCCCGATCTCCCGGGGCACGATCAGCCGCAGCACCCCGCCGGAGAGCTTCTTGTCCGCCAGCATGGCGGCGGCCAGCTCCTCCAGAGAGAAGTCCGTCTCCGTGGGCAAACCGTACTTATCCAGAATATCCAGCAGGGCCTCTAGGGTGTTCCGGAAGCACAGGCCCTGCTCATAAGCCGCCCGGGTGACGACGGCCATGCCGATGGCCACGGCCTGCCCGTGCAGCACGGTAAAGCCGCTGCAGGCCTCCACCGCGTGGCCCACCGAGTGGCCCAGGTTCAGCATCTGCCGCAGGCCCCGGTCGAATTCGTCCTGGCCCACGATGTCCCGCTTCATGCCCACGCAGGTGGTGATCACGTGCTCGATCTGCTCCCGGATGGGCGTCTTCGCCAGCTCGTTAAAGAAGGGAGCGTTGCCCAGGACGCCGTACTTGATGACCTCAGCGCAGCCGCAGCGGAACTCCTCCTCCGGCAGGGTGTTCAAAGTCTCCGGGTCGCAGAGGACCAGGGCGGGCTGGTAAAAGCTGCCCACCTGGTTCTTGCCCGTGGGCAGGTCGATAGCCGTCTTGCCGCCCACGGAGGAGTCCACCGCCGCTAAAAGCGTGGTGGGGATCTGGACAAAGTCCATGCCCCGCTGATAGGTGGAGGCGGCAAAGCCGGTCAGGTCCCCGGTGACGCCGCCGCCCAGGGCGATCAGCACGTCCCCCCGGTTGACCCGGTTCTCCGCCAGGAAACCCAGCAGCTCCCCGTACCCGGCCAGGCTCTTGGAGCCCTCCCCGTGGGGGATCGTGTGGCGCAGCACCCGGAAGCCCGCGGCGCTCAGGGAGGCGGCCGCCCGTTCCCCGTAGAGAGGAGCCACCCGGTCTCCGGCCACGATCACCGCGGTCTGGGCCTTCGTCACGGCCCGGACCCGCTCGCCCGCCTGATCCAGCAGGCCCGCGCCCACCAGGACCTGATAGTCCCGGGAGGCGGAAACATCCACCGCTGTCAACCGTCCACCTCTTCCTTTCTCCTCTTGCCCTCGTCCAGCAGCCGCACCAGCGTGGGCAGGTCCTCCGCCTCCATGGCGGCCTTATACTGGAGCAGGCTCTCAATGAGCATGTCCAGCTCCTTCTCCAGAAAATCCCGGTTCTCCAGAAACAGCTCCGCCCACATCTGGGGGTTGAGCCAGGCCACCCGGGTCATATCCTTATAGCTCCCGGCGGAGAAGCCCTTGTGGGCCAGGGCCGTGGGGCTCTTGATGTAGGCGTTGGACACCACGTGGGCCAGCTGGGAGGTGAAGGCGATCATCTCGTCGTGCTTCTCGGCGGTGGTGACGGAAAAGCGCCCAAACTCCGCCGGGGCGAGTAATTCCTTGACCCGGCCCAGAAGCTGGATATCGTCGAACACCGGGGGCACGATCACCATGGGCGCGCCCTTGTACAGATTGGCCCGGGCGTATTTGAAGCCGGAATACTGGGTCCCCGCCATGGGGTGCCCGCCCAGATAGGTAAAGCCGTCCTTCTCCGCCAGGGGGAAGCAGGCGGCGCAGACCACCCGCTTGGTCCCGCAGCAGTCGATGACCAGGGGCTTTTTTCCAATATGGGGCCCCATCCGCTCCAAAAAGTCGATAGCCGCCTGGGGATAGAGGCACACCAGCACCAGGTCGCAGCCGCCGATGTTCTCCTCCGTCAGCTCCCCTTCCACCGCGCCGCTCATCATGGCGAAATCCAGCACCGAGCGGCTCCGGTTCCAGGCCAGCACCCGCCAGCCCTTTTCGTGGTAGGCCTTGGCGAAGGAGCCTCCGATGAGCCCCAGGCCCGCCAGGCCGATCGTTCTCTCTTCCATCAGGCGATAGCCTCCCGCACGGCCCGGACCTTCCGGGCCAGCTCCGCGTACTCCTCAGGCCGCAGAGACTGGGCCCCGTCGCACAGGGCGTGGATGGGGTCGTTGTGGACCTCGATGATGAGGCCGTCGGCCCCGCAGGCGGCCCCGGCCAGAGACATGGAGGGCACCAGCCGGGCGATGCCGGTGGAGTGGCTGGGGTCCACGAGCACCGGCAGATGGGTCAGCTCGTGGAGCATGGGCACGGCGGAGATGTCCAGGGTGTTGCGGGTGTAGTCGCTGAAGGTGCGGATGCCCCGCTCGCAGAGGACCACCTGCTCGTTGCCGCTGGCCATGATGTACTCGGCGCTCATCAGCAGCTCCTTGAGGGTGTTTGCCAGGCCCCGCTTCAGCAGGATGGGCTTGTTGATCTTGCCCAGCTCCCGCAGCAGGTCGAAGTTCTGCATATTCCGGGCCCCCACCTGGAGCATATCCACGTCCTCAAAGAGGGGCAGGTCCTGGATGTTCATGATCTCCGTCACGAAGGGCAGGCCGGTCTCCTTCCGGGCCAGCTTCAACAGCTCCAGGCCGGGGGCTTTCAGGCCGGGGAAGTCATAGGGGGAGGTGCGGGGCTTGAAGGCGCCGCCCCGGAGCATCTGGGCCCCGGCGGCCTTGACGGCCTTAGCCACAGTGAGGATCTGGTCCTCATTCTCCACCGAGCAGGGCCCGGCGATCATGACGAAGTTGCCGCCGCCGATCTTGACGCCGGCCACGTCCACCACCATGTCCTCCGGGTGGAACTTCCGGTTGCAGCACTTGAAGGGCTCCGAGACCCGCTTCACCGCGCTGACGATCTCCAGGCTGGCGACCAGATCCATATCCACCTGGCTGGTGTCCCCGATGAGGCCCAGCACCGTCTGGAACTCCCCGTCCGATACGTGGATGCGCAGCCCCAGATTTTGCAGCCAGGCGATCAGCTGCTCCTTCTTCTCCTGGGGTACTCCGTGCTTGAGAACGACGATCATATTATTTTCCTCCCATAAAAACTAAATGCCGCACAGGATAACCTGTGCAGCATTGAAAGCGTTTGTCTGAGCCGTTCTTTGCGCCACAAATTACCCTTACCTCACAGCGTCAGTAAAGTAGTAGTAATAGGCGGCAAAGACGAACTTTTTCATAACAGCGCTCCTAAAATCAAGCTATAGTTACTATATCCGCTCCGGCCCTTTCTGTCAAGAGCAAAATTGCAAAAAATACGACTATTGATACTTTTTCCCCACCACATACACCGGGACGAACAGTCCGCCCAAAAACAGCAGGAGCAGTGCGATCCAGCCCCAGCGCCCATAGGCCGCCGGGAAGAAGGCCGCCCAGGCGGCGCCCAGCGGCAGGCTCAGTACCGCCGCCAGCACGCACCAGACCCGCAGGGCCCGGAGGATGTGGGGCCAGTTCCGGTTGTTGAAGCGTATGCCCGCCATATTCATGCGAAAGGCCCCGAAGGACACGGCGCTGATCTCATTCTCGTCATAGTACCCGGGCAGGCGCTCCGGGATCAGCAGCATCAGATAGGCCCCGAAGAGCAGGCTCAGCAGCTCCAGGACCCCGATGGAGCTCAGGAGCCGGGCCAAAAGGCCCAGGCCGGTCCGGGCCTCCAGCAGCCAGAGACCCCCCAGTTCCAGGGCAGCGGCGGCCACGCAGAGGCCGTAGACCAGGGCCCGCTTTTTCCGCCGCTTCCGCTCCGCCTCCGGGGACTGCTCAGAATAGGCCAGGGCGGACTTGACGATGTCCTCCACCTGTTCCGGCGTCCGGTCCTCGGGCGCGGCCGCCCGCCGCCCCTCCAGCAGCTCCGTCACACTCAGGCCCAGCTCCTCCGCCAGGGGGATCAGCAGCCCCACGTCGGGGATGCTGACGCCCGTCTCCCACTTGCTGACGGCCTTGGCGGTGATGTGCAGCTTCTCCGCCAGCTGCTGCTGGGTCAGGCCCCGCTCCTTCCGGGCCTGGGCGATGAGCCGCCCGGTGTTCTCTTTGTTCATACGGATCACCTCAGGGCCAGTGTACGGGAATGGGGGCCGAAAAGTCAACCGAATGTCAGGCGACTTGCCTCTGTTTCCCGGAAAAACTCCGGTTTTTCCGGCCCTGCCGCACAGACGGCGGCGCAAAAGCCCGGCTCTGTCCGGCTCCAGAGCCCCCAGGGTTCCGGGAGGGAGAGGACGGAAAAGCTCTCCAGGGGCAGCTTCAGGCCCAGGCCAAGGGCCTTGATGTAGCTCTCCTTTTGGACCCAGATTTCCGTAAAGGCCCGGCCCCGGTCCGAATCGGAGAGGACTAACTCCAGCTCGTCCGGGGCGAAGAAACGCCGGGCCAGCCGTTCGTTGCAGGGCTTTCTCTCCTGGATATCCGCCCCTACTTCCCGGTCGGAGACGGCGCAGAGGGCCCAGGGCCCGGAGTGGGATAGGCTGAAAAAGAGCTCCCCGCCCCGGAGGCGGGGCTTGCCGTTTTCGTCCGTCACGATGTCCGGCGGCGTCTTAAGGCCCAGCTCCTCCAGGGCCCGGCAGAGCAGCAGCTCCGCCCCGGCCCCCTGCTTTTTTCCCAGCTCTGTCCGGACCTGCTCCAGCCGCTCCCGCCGGTAGGCCGAGAGCTTAAAAAGGGCGCTCTGAAGCTCCAGAGCGCCGATATCCGCAAACGTAACGCGCAGCATCAGGCCCGCATGGCGTTGATGGTCTTGCCCACCAACTCATTGAGCTCCATGTCCAGCATCTCCGCCCCCTGGCGGATCACGTCCCGGGAGCAGCCGGCGGCGAACTTCTTGTCCTTGAACTTTTTCATCACGGACTTGGGCTCCATATCGGAGATGCCGGTGGGCCGCATCAGGGCCACCGCGCCGATGAGCCCGGTGAGCTCGTCCACGGCGAAGAGGACCTTCTCCATATACTTCTCCGGGGCCACGTCGATGCAGATGCCGTAGCCGTGGCAGATGACCGCGTGGACGACCTCCTCGTCGATGTCCAGCTCCCGCAGCAGCTCCCGGGCCTTGACGCAGTGCTGCTCGGGCCACTGTTCAAAGTCGATATCGTGCAGCATGCCGACGGTCCGCCAGAAGTCCACCCGCTCCGGGTCGTACTCCTTGGCAAACTCGCCCATCACCTTAGAGACGGTCTCCGCGTGCTGGATATGAAAGGCATCCTTGTTATAGCGCTTGACAAGCTCCTCGGCCTGTTCCGGGGTAGGGATCATGCTCATAATAGCTTCAGCCTCCTTCGATTTTCCCCTGATTTCCCCTATCATAAACCCATTTTCCCTATAATGCAAGTCTGTTTTTCCTTTTATGTAGCAAACTGCGCACCCGGAAGCGGGTGCGCAGTTCGGACCTCAGCGCTGGGTATCGGCCGATGGCGTGGGGCTGGCGGAGGCGGTGCCGGTGCTACCGTTGCTGCCGATGATGCCGGCGTCGTCGCCGGTCAGGTCTCCGGCCACGTCTCCGGCGGTCTTGCCGGTGGTGTCGCCGGCCGTCCGGCCGTCCTCATCCTCGATGAACCCGTCCTGGTCCTCCACGATGCCGTCCTCCGGCTGGGGAGCCATGGAGGGGTCGATGATCGGGGAGCCGGAGGGGACCGTGACGCCGTTATCCGCGCGCTCGCTGCCGCAGCCGGCCAGCAGAGAGCACAGCAGCGCCAGGGTCATAACAAATGCGAGTGTTTTCTTCATTTTCGATTTGATCCTCCTCATTGATTTCGGACAAACGTATTATCTGCCGGGCTCTGGAGATTATAATGAAAAAGTTTGCCATGTCCCCTTCTATGTGTTAAAATCATCAATATGGAAAATTTCGTGAAAAACCGCGTCTTTACCGCGGATATCGAGAGCTACAGCTCCGAGGGCCTGGGCGTCTGCCGGCTGGACGGCCGGGCGGTCTTCGTGCCCCGGGCCCTGACCGGGGAGCGCTGGGAGCTGAAGCTGACGAAGGTCACGGCCTCCGCCGCCTACGCCCGGCCGGAGCGGCCCCTGCGCCTGTCCCCGGAGCGTGTCCAGCCCGCCTGCCCCCATTTCGGCCGCTGCGGCGGCTGCGACACGCTGCACATGAGCTACGCCGGGGAGCTGCGCTTCAAGCTGGACAAGCTCAACGCCGCCCTGGCCCGCATCGGCCGGCAGAGCCTCCGGGCGGAGGAGATCTTAGGCAGCGAAGCAGCCTTCGGCTACCGGAACAAGGCGGTCTTCGCCGTGGCGGAGCAAAACGGCGCCCCCGCCTTCGGCTTCTACCGGGAGCGGAGCCACGAGCTGATCCCCGTCCGCCGCTGCCTGCTCCAAAGCGAGCTCAGCTGCCGGGCAGCCGCCGCCGTGACGGATTTTATGGCAAAAAACGGCCTGCCCGCCTATGACGAGGCCAGCGGCCGGGGCCTGGTCCGCCGGGTCTTCTGCCGCCAGGCGGTCAGCGGCCCCGGCGCGGTGGTCTGCGTGGTGGCCGCCGGGGGCTTCGGTTCCAAAACCGCCGCCCTGACGGAGGCCCTGCGCGCCGCCTGCCCGGAGCTGACGGGCATCGTCCTGAACGTGAACAAGAGCCGGGGCAACACGGTCCTGGCCGGGGACTTTTACACTCTCTGGGGCGAGAGCACCATTCAGGATTTCCTGCTGGGCCTGCGCTTTGAGATCGCGCCCCAGTCCTTTTTCCAGATCAACCCGCCCCAGGCGGAGCGGCTCTACCGCCGGGCCCTGGACTACGCCGCCTGCGGCCCCGGCAGCCTGGCTTTGGACCTGTACTGCGGCGCTGGGACCATCAGCCTGTGCCTGGCCCGTCAGGCGGGCCGGGTGATCGGGGCGGAGATCGTCCCCCAGGCGGTGGAGAACGCCCGGAAAAACGCCGCCGCCAACGGCATCGACAACGCGGAATTTCTCTGCGCCGACGCGGGCCAGGCGGCAGCGGAGCTGGCCCGCCGGGGTCTGCGGCCGGAGGTCATCGTAGTGGACCCGCCCCGGAAGGGCATGGACGCGGCGGCCGTCGCCGCCTGCGCCGCCATGGCCCCGGAGCGCTTGGTCTACGTCTCCTGCGACCCCGCCACCCTGGCCCGGGACATCCTGCGCTTCAACGCCCTGGGCTATGAGCTCCGCGCCGCCACGGCGCTGGACATGTTCCCGAGGACCGCCCACGTGGAAGCCGCTTGCTTCCTGTCCAAACTCAATGTCAACTAAGCTATCCAAGCAGATCGGAGTGGCATATGAAAGTATTTCTCTGTCTCATAAGCGTTCTTTTTGGCGGCCTGTCGTTGATAGCGGCGATCAGTCAAATAAAAAGTGAAAAGAGCTCCCCTTCGGCTTTGATCATGACCGCCGGCTCCCTGCTGTTGATAGCAGCCGTGATCTGCAATATGGCCGGACAGCCATTGGATCTTCTCCTTGCTTTCCCTGGGTGTGCGGCAATTTGTGCCGCGGCGATCATGAACGGAGTGAAAAGCCAGCAGCTTCACCTACCGCATCACATTATACGCATTTTCCTGTCAGCCATACTGGTCATCGGGTTTGCCGTTTTATAAGGGTGCGGTGACCGAGAACCTTTTCCCACCGCCGCCGTCTGAACCTATGAAAGCAAAAAAGCGGCGCTGCCGCCGCGAAAGGAGTGCAAAATGAAAAAACTGTCTGTTCTTACCGCCCTGCTGCTCATCATGGCCCTGCTGGCCGCCTGCAGCTCTTCCTCCAACTCCGCCCCCGCCTATGACAAGTCTCAGATGGAACCCAGCAGCTACGCAGAGGACGCCTTCACCCAGGATATCCAGATCAGCCTCGCCTCCGGGACCCCCGGCCGGGACGAGTCGGTCACGCTGCAATATGCCAGCCTCACCGATGTGACCCACACCTTTACCGCCGTCCAGCGGCTGGAGGTGCAGCTGGACGGGGCCTGGTACGTGGTGCCCGACGCCCAGGATTTTGTCACCCTCCAGCTGCTGACCCTGCCGGCCAAGTCCCAGGTGGAGGACAATTTCCGCTTTGAGGGCCGCTACGAGCCCCTGCCCGCGGGAGACTACCGCATCGTCAAGGACTTCAGCGACCCGGACGGCAACAGCGCCGCCGCCTGCTATCTCTTTACGGTGGATTAAGAATCAAGAGTTTATAGACACAAACAAATTTGCGCCCCCCTGGCTTCCCATACAAAGGGAAACCAGGGGAGCGCTTCAGTTTGTTGACAAATCTTTTGGACTTCTTCAGGCAATTACATGAGCTCCCTGCACGCCTCGCCCAGGATGCGGACGCCCTTCTCGATGGCCTCGTCGGTGCTGTTGGAGTAGTTCATGCGGAAGGTGCGCACGCCCCGCTCGTACTCGTAGAAGGGGTCGCCCGGGCAGATGGCCACGCCCTTCTCCAGGCCCTTGCGGTACAGATCCACCGCCGTGACGCCCTCGGGCAGGGTGACCCACAGGAACATGCCGCCCTCGGTGGGGGTAAATTCCACGCCCTCGGGCAGGTACTTGCGCATGCAGTCCATCATGAATTCGGCCTTCTGCTTGTAGAGGACCTTGGTCTTCTCGATGTGGGCGTCCACATCGTTGTCGGCCAGGTACTGGGCCAGGATCATCTGGCTGAAGATGTTGGTGTGCAGGTCGGCCGTGGCCTTGAAGTTGAGCAGCTTCTCCCGCAGCTCCGCGTTGCGCACGCAGATCCAGCCGATGCGCATGCCCGGGGTGACGATCTTGGAGAAGGTGCCCAACATGCAGCACTGCTCGCCCAGGGCCGCGCCGAAGCTCTCGGCGGCGGTGCCGGCAAAGCGCAGCTCCCGGTAGGGGTTGTCCTCCAGCACTAGGACGCCGGCGGCCTTGAAGATCTCCGCGGCCCGGTCCCGGACGGCCTTGGAATAGCTCAGGCCGGTGGGGTTCTGGAAGTTGGGGATCACGTAGGCGAACTTCACGCCCGGATGGGCCTTCAGCGTGGCCTCCAGCTCGTCGCAGTCGATGCCGTCCTTGTTCATGGTCACGGGCAGCACCTTAGGATCGTACACATGGAAGGACTGGAGCGCCACCAGATAGGTGGGGTTCTCCACCACGATCTCGTCGCCCGCATCCAGCATAGCCGCGCCCACCATGGCCAGGGCCTGCTGGGAGCCGTTGGTGACGATGATGTCCTCCGGCTTCACGCCGTAGACGCCCATGGTCTCATAGCGCTTGGCGATCCACTGGCGCAGGGCGGGCCAGCCGGCGGTGGAGCTGTACTGGAGGGCGATGACGCCGTTGGTCTCCAGGACCTTCTTGGTGGCGGCCTCCATCTCGGGGATGGGGAAGGAGACCGGGTTGGGCAGTCCGCCGGCAAACGAGATGATGTCCGGTGAGGCGGCGGCGGCCAGGATGCTGGCGGTGAATTCGCCCTGGAAATCAGGCTTGGTGATCATTTTGGACAGTTTCAGCTGCATGAGGTGTTCTCCTTTTCTGTTGTCTTTGGAAAATGCTGTGAAGCGAAGCTTGCGCTCCGGATAATGGACATAAGTATAGTACAAATGTTTCAGAATGTAAAACCATTTTTTCGATTTCAGCCAATTTTTTTGTTTCCCGCCTCTGTCAGGGCACTTACTCGCCCTTGAAGCGGGCCTGTTCCTATGGTATGATAGGTAAAATTCAGAAAACCGTCCCCATGGGACGAGCGGAGGGACTGCCGTGAGCAAACGCGAAAAAGGCCCGGAGGCCATTCAGATCCGGGGCGCCCGGGTCCACAACCTGAAAAACATCGACCTGGACATCCCCCTGCATAAGATCGTGGGCGTGGCCGGGGTCTCCGGCTCCGGGAAGTCCTCCCTGGCCCTGGGCGTCCTGTACGCCGAGGGCTCCCGGCGTTATCTGGAGTCCCTCTCCACCTATACCCGCCGGCGCATGACCCAGGCGGCCGCCGCCCAGGTGGACGAGCTGCGCTACATCCCCGCGGCCCTGGCCCTGCACCAGCGGCCCGCCGTGCCGGGCATCCGCAGCACCTTCGGCACCTCCACGGAGCTTTTGAACAGCCTGCGGCTGATGTTCTCCCGCCTGGCAAGCCACCGCTGCCCCAACGGGCACTATTTGCCGCCCAGCCTGGATGTGGCGGCGGAGCGGCCCATGTTCTGCCCGGTCTGCGGCGAGCGGGTCCGGGCACCGGGGGCGGAAGAGCTGGCCTTCAACAGCCAGGGGGCCTGCCCCCGCTGCTCCGGGACGGGGGTCGTGCGCAGTGTGGACCGGTCCACCCTGGTGCCGGACGAGTCCCTGTCCATCGACCAGGGGGCCGTGGCCCCCTGGAACAGCCTGATGTGGTCCCTGATGACCGACGTGTGCCGGGCCATGGGCGTGCGCACGGACGTGCCCTTCTCCCAGCTGACGGAGCGGGAGCGGGACATCGTCTTCAACGGCCCGGCGGAGAAAAAACACATCCTCTACCGCTCCAAGAACAGCGAGGACTTCGCGGAGCTGGATTTTACCTATTATAACGCGGTGTACACCGTAGAGAACGCCCTGAACAAGGTCAAGGACGAGAAGGGCATGAAGCGGGTGGAGAAATTCCTGCGGCAGGATCTGTGCCCCGACTGCGGGGGGACCCGCCTGTCGGAGGCGGCCCGGGCCCCGCGCCTGCGGGGCATCTCCCTGGCCCAGGCCTGCCAGATGAGCCTGGGAGAGCTGATCGAATGGGTGGAGGGGGTGCCCGCCTCCCTGCCCGAGGAGATGCGCCCCATGGCGGAGAGCATCTGCGCCTCCTTCCTGGCCGCCGCCCGGCGGCTGACGGAACTGGGCCTCAGCTATCTCACCCTGGACCGGGCCTCCTCCACCCTCTCTACCGGGGAGCGGCAGCGGGTCCAGCTGGCCCGTGCCCTGCGCAACCGGAGCACCGGCGTGTTGTACGTGCTGGACGAGCCCTCCATCGGCCTGCACCCGGCCAACCTGGAGGGCCTGACCGGGGTCCTGGACGATCTAGCGGCGGACGGCAACTCGGTGGTGCTGGTGGACCACGACTGCCAGGTCCTCTCCCACGCCGGCTGGCTCATCGAGCTGGGCCCCGGCGCGGGGGCCGACGGGGGCCGCGTCATCGCCCAGGGCAGCGTCCCGGAGCTCATCGGAGATCCCGCCTCCCGGATCGGGCCCTTTCTGGCCCCGGAGGCCCGGCCCGCCCTGCGGCCCCGCTGCGCGCCGGAGGCGCTGTTTGACCTGGGCGAGATCTGCCTGTCCACCGGCCCTCTGCACACGGTAAAGCCCCTGGAGCTGCGCCTTCCCAAGGGGCGGCTGACGGTGGTGACGGGGGTGTCCGGCTCCGGCAAGACCACCCTGGTCCTGGAGAGCCTGGTCCCGGCCCTGGAGGCCGCGGCGGCGGGAAAGCCCCTGCCGCCCCATGTCCGCACCCTGGACGCGCCGGGCATCCGGCAGGTCAAGCTCATCGACGCCACCCCTATCGGCGTCAACGTCCGCTCCACCGTCGCCACCTACGCCGACGTGCACGACGAGCTACGGAAGATCTACGCCCGGACCCCCGGGGCAAAGGCCCGGGGCTACAAGGCCGGGGACTTCTCCTACAACACCGGCTCCCTGCGCTGCCCCGGCTGCGACGGGACCGGCAGCGTCAGCCTGGACGTGCAATTCCTGCCGGACGTGGATATCCCCTGCCCGGACTGCGGCGGCTCCCGCTACAGTACGGCGGCCTACGAGGTGCTCCGGGAATCGAAAAGCGGCGCTGCCCTGTCCCTGCCGGAGCTGATGGCCCTGAGCGTGGATGAGGCCCTGGAGGCCTGCGGCGACCTGAGGACGGTCCGGGGCCGCCTGTCCCTCCTCCACGAGGTGGGCCTGGGCTATTTGACCCTGGGCGAGCAGACGCCGGGTCTCTCCGGCGGGGAGGCCCAGCGGCTGAAGCTTGCCAGCGAGATGGGCCGTGGCCAGAGCGACACGCTCTTCGTCTTCGACGAGCCCACCATCGGCCTGCACCCCCTGGACGTGCGGAAGCTGACGGAGGTCTTTCAGGCCCTGCTGGACCAGGGGGCCACGGTGCTGGTCATCGAGCACGACCTGGACCTGATCCGCAGCGCCGACTATCTGGTGGACATGGGCCCCGGCGGCGGCGAGGCCGGAGGGCAGATCGTGGCCGCCGGGACGCCGGAGGAGCTTAAGGCCTGCCCGGAGAGCGTGACGGGGCGCTATCTTTGAGAAGTCTTGTTTGACAGCCATTTCCGGGCATGTTATACTTTTAAGTTGGTAAATCACCCATAGGAGGACGCGCTGTTATGGATCTGCCCCGGGAGGAACTCCGGGCCCGGCGCCTTGAACGCCTGACCAGTCCGCGCTTCTGGAAGCGTCTCGTCTGGCTGGCGCTGCTTCTGAGCCTTATCCCCATGCTCTGCCTGGCTGTGTACGATCACAGCTGTGCCGACGATTATTCATACAGCATCGCGACCCACCTGGCCTGGACGGAGAGCCACAGCCTGTGGGCCGTCTTGAAGACTGCCCTCTGGGAGGTCGCGGCGACTTACGGGAGCTGGCAGGGCACCTACACGGCTATCTTTCTGTTTTCTCTTCAGCCCGGTATTTTTGGGGACTCCTTTTATGCCGTCACTCCCCTGATCCTGCTGGCGTCGCTGCTCTTGAGCACCTTCTGGTTCTTCCGCGTCCTGTGCGGGCGGCTGCTGGGGGAGAAGGATCTGGGCGATCTGATCGCCGGGCTGCTGCTCCTGCTGCAGATCCACCTGCTCCCCTCGCCGGTGCAGGGCCTCTACTGGTGGAACGGCGCCTGTTATTACGGGCTGTTCCACTGCCTGATGCTGCTCCAGTGCGCTCTGCTGGCCGGGCTGCTGCTGGAGCGGAAGAAGGCCTGGCCCCGGGTGGCGCTGGGCTGCCTGCTGGGCCTGCTGCTGGGCGGCGGGAACTATGTTTCGGCCCTCCTCAGCGCGGAGATGGCGCTGCTGTTTCTGCTGCTGTCCCTGCTCCGGCGGCGGGACCGGGCCGGCTTTGCCCTCATCAGCGCGGCCACGCTGGCCGGCTTTCTCACCAGCGTCCTTGCCCCCGGCAACGCGGTCCGGCAGAGCTATTTCGAGCGGGGCTCCGCTCTGGGCAGCATCCTCCGCTCTTACCGGGAGGCGGCCGGCTTTGCCCTCTCCTGGACCTCTATGCCCCTGGTGCTGCTGGCTCTGCTCTTTCTGGCCCCCTTCCTGTGGCGGCTGTGCCGAAAAAAGCTCCCCCGCGGGCTCCGGCTCCTGCCGGCGGCGGGGCTGCTGCTGCTGATCTTTTCCGCCTTTGCCTCCTCCTTTGCCCCCACCCTTTTCGCCATGGGGAACGTAGGGGAAGCGCGGGTGCAGAACATCCGCTTTTATCTCTGGTGCATCCTCTGCGTCTTTGGGGAAGCGGCAATTATCGCGGCTCTTCAGGGGCTGCTTGCCAATAAGAGCCTCCCCTCCCCCGCCCGGCTCCGCGCCCGGACCGCGGGCTTCCTGGCCGCCGTCGTGATCGGCGCCGGGGCGGTATCGGCCTTCTATGTGGCCTCCGGGAACTGGAACCGCCTGTCCGGCGCTTCCGCCGCCGGGGCCCTGCTGGGTGGAGCCGCCGCCCAATATGACGCCGAGGCGGAGGCACGGCTCGCCCTGCTCCGGTCCGGGGAGAAGCGGGTGGAGCTGCCCGCCTTCACCGTCCGGCCCTATCTGCTGTACTATGACGACATCCAGGATGTCCCCTTCGGCTGGCAGAACCAGGCTCTGGCGGAATATTATGGGCTGGAGGAAGTGGTGCTGGGCCCCGCAGGGCAATAAACCGGGAAATTCTTTCAGGCTATGAAGTATTTCGTTGATTTCTCCGTTTATTCATGTTAGAATACTTTCACTTTATAAAACAATCCGCTTGTCTGATAAGGAGCGCGGCCTCTTTATGAAAAAACGGTTCGGAAAAATCTTACCATCTCTGCTGATGTGCCTCGTGGGCCTTGCCGCTGTGCTCATCGGGGCGGTCTACTTTGCCTTCATCTCCCAAAAGATCTATGAGGACAGCACCGACCACCTCCGGGAGATCTACGGCCAGGTGAACCGCTCCTTCGGCCTGTTCGTGGAGCGCAACTGGGGCCTGCTCAACAGCTGTGACGACTATTTTGCCCTGGCGGACAAGGAGGCGGACAGCCGGGCCGAGGCGGAATTCATCCGGAGCAAGCAGGACTATTGGGGCTTTTCCGGCTTCTATTTTCTGTCCGAAGACGGCAAGTGCATGACGCCGGACGGCCTGCGGGACTCCGCGGATCTGAGCGGCGTCCACCAGACCCTCAGCCAGTGGCGGGAGCCCATCATGGCCGGTCTGACCCTGCCCTCCGGCCAGGAGGTCACAGTCTTCGCCGCCCCCAGCCGCAAGGGGACCTTCCGGGGCTTTGATTTTGACGCCGTGGCCGTCAGCTATACCAACGCGGACCTGGCCAACGCCCTGCGGGTGGACGCCTTTTCCGGCGCCGCCAAGAGCTTTGTCATCCACCGGGACGGCACCGTGCTGCTCTCCACCCAGACCGGCGGCAGCGTGTTCAGCAATTACCTGGTCTACCTGAAGGCCGCCTCCGACCTGAACGAGGAGGAGTTGGCCGCCCTCCAAAACGACTGGGAGTCCGGGACCTCCGGCCTGATCCGCTGCGAGATCAGCGGCGTGGACCACTGCATTTTGTACCAGAACGTGGGCTACCAGGACTATATCCTCCTCAGCGCGGTGCCCGAGAGCGCCGTCAGCGCCGGTTTCCTGGCCGTGCAGAAGAGCACGATGGCCGTGCTGATCGTCATCTTCCTGCTGGTTGGGTCCCTGGTCGTCGCCCCCATCATCCTGCGCAGCCGCAGCCTGTCCCGGAAGAGCCGGCTGGAGCTCCAGTACCGGGAGCGGATGTTCGACGTGCTGTCCGCCAGCGTGGACGATATCTTCATCATGATCGACGCCCAAGACCAGACCGTGGACTACGTGAGCCCCAATGTGGAGCGGCTCCTGGGCATCCCGGCGGAGGCGGTCCGGAAGGATATCCGGGTCATGGAGACCTGCGCCGTCAATACCGACGTGGTCATCCCCCAGGCCGAGCTGGAGACCGTCCCTCTCCAGGCCAGCCGCAGCTGGGAGTATGAATACCGGCACCAGACCACCGGCGAGCGGCGCTTTTACCGGATGACAGTGTACCACATGAGCATCCAGGAGACGAAGAAGTACATCTTCGTCCTGTCCGACCGGACCCAGGAGCAGCTGATGAACCAGCATCTCCAGGAGGCTCTGACCGCCGCCCGCAGCGCCAACGAGGCCAAGAGCAACTTCCTATCCAACATGTCCCACGACATCCGCACCCCCATGAACGCCATCGTGGGCTTCTCGGTGCTGCTGGAGAAGGACGCGGACGACCCGGAGAAGGTCCGGGAGTACACCCGCAAGATCGCCGCCTCCAGCCACCATCTGCTCAGCCTGATCAACGACGTGCTGGACATGAGCAAGATCGAGAGCGGCAAGACCTCTCTGAACGTGGACCGCTTCAGCCTGCCGGAGCTGCTGGAGGAGCTGAGCATCATCCTGCGGCCCCAGGCCAAGGCCAAGGACCAGAGCTTCGACATCTATATCCAGGGCGCGCCGCCGGAGCAGATCATCGGCGACCGGCTGCGCCTGAACCAGATCTTGATCAACCTTCTCTCCAACGCCATCAAATACACCCCCGAGGGCGGGCGGATCGAATTCACCGTCAGCGAGCTGGAGCGGCCCGCGCCCCAATACGCCAAGCTCCGCTTCGCCGTGAAGGACAACGGCATCGGCATGAGCGAGGAGTTCCAGAAGCAGGTCTTCGCCCCCTTCAGCCGGGAGATCAGCTCCGTCACCAATAAGATCCAGGGCACCGGCCTGGGCATGGCCATCACCAAGAACCTGGTGGATCTGATGGGCGGCATCATCCGCCTGGAGAGCAAGCCCGGCCAGGGCAGCACCTTTACCGTGGAGCTGTCCTTCGCCCTGCCCGAGCAGGACGAGGGCGATTCCTGGTTCCGGCACAAGGTCAGCCGCCTGTTGGTGGCGGACGACGAGGAGGAGGTCTGCCGGGACATCCGGGAGATGATGCGGGATACGGGCGTGGACGTGGCCACCGTGACCTCCGGCGAGGCCGCTGTGGAGGAGGCCGTCCTGGCCCACCGCCAGGGACGGGACTTCCATGTCATTCTGCTGGACTGGAAAATGCCCGGGCTGGACGGGGTGGAGACCGCCCGGAGGATCCGGCGGCAGGTGGGCGAAAAGGTGCCCATCCTGGTGCTGACCTCCTACGACTGGGCCGATATTGAGGAGCAGGCCCGGCAGGCGGGCATCAACGCCTTTATGCCTAAGCCCTTCTTCACCTCCACCTTCTGGCAGGCCATCGAGCCCCTGTTTACCGACCGGCCCATAGCTACTCTTCCGGAGAAGTCCGCGCCGGTCCCTGAGCGGGTCATGGAGGGCCGGCTGTTCCTGGTGGCGGAGGACAACGAGCTGAACGCGGAGATCCTGACCGAGGTCCTGGCTATGGAGGGGGCCAGCTGCGAGCTGGCTGTCAACGGCCAGGAGGCGGTAGAGCTGTTTAAAAAGTCCGCGCCCGGCCACTTCGATATGATCCTGATGGACGTGCAGATGCCGGTGATGAACGGCTACGAGGCCACCCGGCAGATCCGCGCCTGCGGCCATCCCCAGGCGGAGGACATCCCCATCGTGGCCATGACGGCCAACACCTTTGCCGAGGACGTGCGCAACGCCCTGGCGGCGGGCATGGACGGGCACCTGGCCAAGCCCATCGACATGAACGCCGTGCGGGAGCTGGTGGGGAGGCTCCTGAGCCAGCGAGAACAAGGAGGAGACGGCAAATGAAGAAGCGTATCCTGTGCCTGCTGCTGTTGGCGGCCCTGACCCTTTGCCTGGCCGCCTGCGGAGGCGGCACCCAGGAGAGCGCCGATCCGGAGCAGCTCACTCTGACCGTGATGGGCCGGAAGAGCGACATGGAAAAGAGCTATCTGACCAGCATCTTCCAGCTGTATGAGACGGCCACCGGCAACAAGCTGCGCCTGCTGTCCTATGAGGACGCCGAGTTTGAAGCCGAGGCCGCCAAGCAGTTCGCCGCCGGGAACCAGCCGGACATCTTCCTGCACTTCCACAACGCGGACCTGAACCGCTTCTCCCCGGCGGAGAACTTCTGCGATTTGAGCGGAGAGAGCTGGGTCTCCGACCTGACGGAGAGCGCCCTGGCCTACTGTCAGGACCGGGAGGGGCGTCTGCTGGGCCTGCCCTTCTGGGAGAGCTCCGTCTCCGGCTGCTACTATAACAAGACCCTGCTGGACAGTCTGGGCCTGCGCCCTGCCTCCACCCAGGCGGAATTCGACATGCTCTGCCAGGTGCTCAAGGAGCTGAACTATACGCCTATCTGTTGGCCCGCCGACGGCTGTACCTGGATGTTCCAGTTCGGCCTGGACCCCATCTTTGCCGACGATCCGGCCCTGCTGGAGCAGCTGAACGCCAACGAGCTCAGCTACGCCGACATCCCCGCCGTGGCGGACATGGTCAACTGGATCGGCAGCGCCGCCAAGGCCGGCTGGTTCGGCTCTGACTACCTGGACACCGGCTGGGACGACGTGTCCACCGCCCTGGGCTCCGGCCAGGCGGTGATGACCTTTATCTGGGACACCTGGTTTTATACGGACTTCGCCGCCGGGAATCAGTACGGCATGGAGGACTTCGCCCTGATGCCCGTCTTCATGGGCACTGCCGACAGCGGCAGCTATGAGGGCGGCAACCTGAACATGATGATGGTGAACAAGAACAGCGCCCAGCTGGACGCGGCGCTGGACTTTCTGGCCTTCTGCGCAACCCCCGAGAACTACAACGTGGCCTTTGACGGGATCTCCACCGTCAGCTGCTTCAAGGGACAGACCACCAACATCCAGTCCCAGATGGTGACCGACGCCCAGGCCTCCATCTCAGAGAACGAGCGGGTCTCTACCGCCGCCACCAAGATCGTGGGCTACAGCGCCGAGGACGTGGCCGCCGCCTTTGACGAGCTGTTCCGGGGCAGGACGGACACGGCCGGCTGTGTGCAGCGGATGGATGAGTACCGCCTCCAGGACGAGGTCCTCCAGGGCGCGGCATAAAAAAGTCAACGAAAACAGCGAGTCTGGCAATCCAGACTCGCTGTTTTCGTTATTTCCGTATCTTTGTGCTGCGATTGAGAGTAACGCAGCCGATCAGGGCGCTGGCCAAGAACAGGAGCATCCCCAGGCCCTGGAGCAACACGATGTCCAGCGCGAGCCCCAGGCAGAGCAGGCCCCAACAGGCCGTCATGGCCAGCAGCATCCAGCCTGTGCTCCGGCAGAGCGCCTTTTCATCGTACCGGGCTTTCTCTTCCGGGCTCATGGTGTTGTACCCGGCGATGAGCCAGGCTCCCCGGCCGGACAGCAGCACCAGGCTCAAGATCAAAAACAGCGCCAGCAGCGCCAACACGATCCCCATTTTTCCCTACCTCCGGCTCTTGGCGTACAGCGCGTAGGAATAGACCAGCGGCAGAAAGGCCATCGTCAGCAGGACCGCCAGCATGAGCCAGGCGGAGCCGGCAAAGGCCCCCAGGATCAGCAGGACCCCTCCCCCGATCCAGAGCCTCCCGGCGAAGCGGTGGGTCCTGCTCCAGTTCTCCGGGTCGTGGAGGGTCCAGGGCGTCTTGATGCCCACGCTGTAGTTCTGCCGGCACTTGGGCAGGAAATTGCCGGTCACCACGAACAGCAGCCCCAGCGCCAGCTGCATGAACACGTTTACATTCAGCCTCAGGCCCAGCGCGGTGGTGTAGGTGAGAATACCCGCTATAACGGAGCACAGCGGCGCGATCCAGAACACCAGGCCCAGGGTCTTGTCGCTGATATTTTGGCGCTTGGGGTCGGAACAGGTGATAAAAACGGCCAGCAGATGGGCCGCCAGAATAAACAGCGGTATGAAGAACACGGCGAAGGCCCTGCCGCTCCAGCCGTCGGGCTGGCCGTCCGGGCCAAAGTGGATGGCGACGCTCTCAGGCAGGCGGTCCCACAGCACGAGCCCCGCCAGCAGGGGCAGCAGGATCACCAGCGAGGTCAGGATGATCCGCTTCCGGTTGTTTTTCAGCATGGTTTTCTCCTCTCAGCTCCGCGATCCACAGAAGGATCTCCTCCAGCACAGACGCGTTCAACTCATAGTAGATGGACCGGCCCTCCTTCTGGGCAAAGACCAGGTCCGCCTCCCGCAGCACCGCCAGATGGTGGGACACCGTGGCCCCGGTCATAGGCAGCTGGGCGGCGATCTCCCCCGCCGGCAGCCGCCCCTTCTTCAGCAGGTCCAGGATCTTCCGCCGCCCCGGGTCCGCCAGCGCGTGGAGGGTATTTTGCAGGCTCATTACATTCGCTTCCTTATATTTAGATATTCATCTAAATATAAGATAACACCTGCTCCCCCTCTTTGTCAAGGCTTTTCAGCGATTAGAGAAAGCGCGGGCAAAAAATTTTCAATTAAGTCTTGACTTCCCGCCTATGTTGTGGTAGTATATCCAGGCTAACAAAATATCGCGGGGTAGAGCAGCTGGTAGCTCGTCGGGCTCATAACCCGGAGGTCGTTGGTTCAAATCCTTCCCCCGCAACCATGTTTTCCAAGACAGGCTTCAATGTCGATGTGATATTGAAGTCTGTTTTGTTTTCTGTATGCTTTGCCTCTATTCTGGCGATAAGGAGCTGGACAGCCTTTTCATCCGGGGCTGTACGGATAGATTGCAGCCATTCCCGTATTGTATCAACAGAATAATCGGCAGGAGGCTCCGCCTTTTTTAATTCGGCAATCTCATCCTTTAGCTGCTGCATCTTTGCGGACAAGTCTGTAACTACCTCTACTGGCAGGACAGCGGCGGTCATGTTAGTAAGGAGATTGTTATAAGCGGTTTCTTTTTCCTTTATTCTTTTGGCAATAGCGGATTTGAAGCTTTCCACCCGGTCTTTCTCCTGCCCCTGGTAGGTTCTCAAAGCACGGGCTACTTTGACCTGTGTGTCCTCAGACAACAGTTCTTTGATATACGCTGTTGCCACCCTGTCCACGTCCTCCAGCTTGACCACGGAGGCGCCGCACTTTCCGCAGCAGCGGTAGTATAAATATGTGTGTCCTTTTCTGCTCGACTTATAGACGTGCATTTTCTCACCGCAGTTTGCACAGTAGACAAGGCCACTGCAAAGGTAACTTGCCTTTCTTCCGGTCTGCTTCCGTTCGTTCATAACTTTTTGTACCTCGTCAAATGTCGCTTTATTTATTATTGCGGGAAAAGCGTTCTCTACACGGATAGCATTGGCTTTTACACGCCGCTGTGCACGCGTTTCTTCCTCCGTTGGCGAATAAAGGTAAATCCCGCAGTATTTCTCATTCCGTAATATTTCATAAATCTGCGGTACTTTAGTTCTTTTCCCCGCTTACCTTTTATACCTTGGGCTTTCATTTCTTCTATAAGAGCCTTAAAGCCTTTTCGGTCAATCGCACATTCAAACATTTTCTTCACATAGGCGGCTTCCAGATCATTGATTACATATTTCTGGTCAACCACATCATAGCCAAAGGGCGCAACACCGCCGTTATGCAGGCCCTTTAAGGCAGTTTCTCTATGCCCTTTTTTGGTTTCATTCGCTAAGTTGTCGCTGTAGTATTCGGACATGCTCCACATGAGGGCCTTCATCACTTTGCTTTCCTTGCTGGTTCCGAAGTCCTGCCCCACAGCAATCAATTCTATGTTCTCAGCTTGCAGACGTTTTTCAAGAGCAACATGCTCCGCAAGTGAGCGGTTGACCCGGTCATACTTATGTATGAGTATCGTGTCAAAGCAGTGAGATTTTGTGTCCTTTAGCATCTGCTGATATGCCTGCCGCATTTGAGTTTTTGACTCTCTGCCGGAGATGGCCTCATCAGTGTATTCCTTTATGATGGTGATACCATGCTGGGCAGCGTACTCCTTGCAGGCACGAATTTGGGCGCTGATACTGTCCTCGCTCTGGCGGTCACTGCTGTACCGTGCATAAATAACGGCTTTCATCTTATTTCCCCGCTTTACATAGTATTTTTTTAATTATTATAGTGCTCTCAGCCTATAAAGGCAAGTGGCCCTTTTTGGGCATTGAAATCGTTAGATTTCACTTAACTGCAAGGGAAATGACAACCAAGCCCTTTGTCAACTGGAACGTGGAATAAATCAGTCCGCAAACTGTTTTATGCCGCGAAAGTCCGGTTGACAAAGGGCTGTTGTCATTTATCTATTATAATCAATTATATTTTTTACACCATACGATCTACGGTGCTACGGTGTGCTGATTTACTATTGCCTTTTCTCCTTCCAGATGTTACAATAGCCTTGCGACATAAATCTGAATCTTGTTTATCTCAAACGGAGAGTATTTTACCAATTTTGGTAAAAACGTATTCTCCTTCTTTTGTGTTCTCGTTTGAGATAAACAAAGATTTGTGTCGCAGCAAATGGAGCAATGCGTTTTTCGTGCGCGGCTCCGGCCGCGCACTTTTTTTATGTGGAGGAGAGAATGATGAAAAAGCTTAAAATCGCTTTGTCGGTTATCTTTGTGTTGGCTCTTATGCTCGGCTCATTAAGCTGCGGCGCAAATTTCGGTGAGGATGCGGAAGCTTCTCCGAGCTTGCCCCCCGCCGTGAGCACAAGCCCCAGCACTGCAACACCCAAGCCCAGCGCCACTGTAAAGCCCAGTCCCACGGTGAAGCCTGCCCCAACTCCAAGTACCGCTCCAACGGCTGAGGCTACCCAGACCCCGGATAACACTCCTGCACCGACGCCTACGCCCACTCCCACGCCGGTGCCGACACAGAAGCCCTCTAAGCCTACGCCGACTCCGGTGCCGACGCCCATCCCGACCCCATTTACCACACCTGCGCCTGCAACCCCGAACCCGACGCAGGGACCGGTGAAACCGGCCGATCCGACGCCCACGCCTGCGGCTCCCACACCTACTCTGCACGTGCATGAGTGGTACACCGAGGAAGTTGTTGATGTGCCGGCAACAGAAGGCCATTTTGAAGGGGGATCGTATACAGTAATGGTATGTAACGGCTGTGGGGCAGAGTTTACTTCTTACGAAGCATTTGAGGCACATGCTGTCGCCAACGGGATAGTCGAACACGGTGGATTTAGCACAGACCTTCGCTCAAACCAGCATTGGGTTGAAGGAACTCCTGCTCAGACCCATACGGTTACTAAATGCCGTACCTGTGGGGCCACTCAGTAGCAACTAACCGGATAACCTTTAGAGAACCGACTTCGGCCGGTTCTCTTTTTTTATGGTCTGGAGTGAATTTATGCTCGCCCGGCCTCAACCATCAACCGAGCTTTCCATGATAAAACGGCAAGCGACTGTATCAACAAAGGGACGGAACATGACTACATCTCCAAGAGGTTCACCCTCACTCAATCCTATGCGCCGCAGGCAAAGGAAAACCGACTTTCGCAAATTGCTTGACGGCGATGGGAAAACGTGATATAAATAGCTGAACGATGAGGCAAGGTTGGAATCTGCCTTTCATTTCATTTATTTATGCGTGGCACAAATCGCGCTGCGCCGGGGAGTTCGGGGCCGCTGGAAGGTATAACCCGAGCTTTGAATTGTATTATTCCCCCAGAGTATACCTGGAAGCCACAGTCGTGCGTGTAGCACAAGGGTAGCTGTGGCTATATCGGCAAGAAGATTAGTCGCCCTTACCCAGCGCAGGGATGCGAGTTCCCATTCGCTGTCAGAGTACGTTATTTGTGCATCTGACGCGAGATTATTATAAGCCGGGCACGGTAGCTTATAATAATGCTTAAAAAATTTTAGTAGTACCGAGCAGGCAGTAGGAGTACGCATGGCGTAACAGGGCACCTATTGCCTGGCCCGCAAGAAGTCAAAAAAAGCTTGGCCCGGCCCCAAGGGCGTAGTATATCCTAATCTACCCTCTTGGAAGAAATATCGCAGCTAAATGAGTAATGACTCTACTTAGGTAGAGAATCATTGCTCTTTTTTTGTGCCCATTTAACGCGGAAATCGTATGAATATGCGCAGAAAGCACTATCTCTGCGCATATTCATGCGTTTTCAAACGCATGAAATAATTTGGGTACCACCCCATTCAGTGGAGCTACAGTCGAAGGAGAAAACGTGCAAGAGACTGTAGCTGCCACCAAGATATGTTGTTCACCCTCGTCTTTTGCTTCGTTTTCCTTTCCTGTCGCGGAAAGGGTTTCTATGAAAACCAATGACAAAAGTTTCGAGGGCAATACGTTTGACTACAACATGTATGTCGAGAGGCAAGGGTTTATTCCGCCCGACGATGCGCCGCCCTACGATGTGTTGAGAGCGGGCTGTGACGGTGTGACACCAGAGCTCATCCAACTTCTCAACCAGCTTGAGGCTGAGGAGCGGAAGCTTGAAGCCAGGGAGAGGCGGCATCGGTCTCAGGCTTTTGAATGTGCCAAGTTGGCACATTCTCAGGACCCCGAAGAAAGCCCTGACCCTGTGGATGAGCTCCCTAACCCCGCCCACCGTGTCTATTATGGCCGGATGGAAGCTGGAAAAGCTGCTGTTGGCTTGTGGCTGGAGCAGCTACCAGAGCCCGTAGCGACGATTTTCCGCATGAGGTATGAAGAAGGCCAGACCTTTGAGGCAATCGGGCGCGAGTTCGGGGTTACTAAATCGGCCGTGTCCCAGCGGGTGAAACGCTACGAATGTAAGCTCAGATCCATGCTGAAGGAGCAGGGCATCCGCATTTGAAGCGGCACATCTGCTGAGGTCTGACCAGGGGTACCATTTATTTGGTACCCCTGGTTGGTTTTATACCTAAAGATCAAACGCTTAAAACGGCATGTTTACTTTTTTGCCTATATAGTAGAGGGGCCACGGGATGTTTACTTTTTTGCTTATATGGTAGAGGGGCAAAGATGCTCGCAGACCCCTACTTACATTTAGGAGGTTCTATCTATGAACACCAAAAACCTTTATCTCGCGCCCGAATGCCTGGGGAACAAGTTTCTGCTGGTTGACGTGACTCCAAATTATTATTCTGGCAGCACCCGAATGGCTGAGCCGGTTGGCTTCCGCTATGCTGTGTGCGTGCCAGCTCTGAGCATGGAGAAGCTCTGCGTTAAAATCGCAGGCCAGCAGTTGATGGACGCTCCGGCATTTGAGCAGCCTGTCTATGTGGCTTTTGAAGGGCTGCGGGTACACCCGTATGTCAACATCAACGGCCGCATGGCCCTCACCGCCAGCGCCACGGGGATACGGGCTATCAACGGGAAAGATTGATCTTTCCAACAGCAGTGCCGTGGTGGGAACCGCCAAAAAGCGGCTTCCCACGCGGCACCCGGCAGCTTGCTGCCGGAAAAGTACAGGCCGTTACTATTACCTTTTAACGGCCTGTTGTCACGTCACATAGGAGGTCTCGAAATGACGGCCAGAAAAGACACCATGTCACGAAAATACCTGGTGACCATTAACAATCCTGCCGAAAAAGGATATACCCACGAAAGCATAAAAGCTATTCTCTCTGCTCTACAGGCCCAGTATTGGTGCCTTGCCGATGAAGTCGGGCAGCAGCAAGCCACAGCTCACATTCACGTATTTCTCTATAGAAAATCAGCGTGGCGTTTTTCAACCATCACGCGCCACTTTCCCGGTGGCCATGTCGATACAGCGAAAGGCACTTGTGTCCAGGTCAGGGACTACATCGGTAAAACAGGCGAGTGGGAAAGCAGTGAAAAGGCCCTTACCGCTGTCCAGGGAACTTTTGAAGAAGGCGGCGAACTGCCACAGGAACACGGCCCGCGAGCCGGAAATAAGGCGGATTCTCCCGGAGCAAGGGCCGAGGCTATCCTTGCTGACATCCGCGCTGGGCTGAGTGACATTGAAATGTTCACGCGCTATCCCAGGCTTATGTACTCAGCACAAACACTTGCTATGCTAAGAGAAGCCGTGAATAAAGAGCAGTTCTTAAACGAGCAGCGAGAAGTTACTGTCTACTATATTTTCGGCCCTGCCGGAATTGGCAAGACCCGATATATTTTTGATCTTTTTCCCGCAAAGGACATATGTCGAATAACTGAGTACGAGCGCGGCAGGGTTCAGTTCGATTCCTACCACGGGCAGCCGGTACTGGTGTTTGAGGAGTTTACCGACAGCGTAGGTCTAACTTCCCTGCTTAACTGGATCGACCGCTATCCTGTTTATCTGCCTGCAAGGTATTCTGACCGTATCGCGTGCTTCAATACCGTCTTTTTTACATCAAATCTTCCGCTTTCCATGCAATACGAAGATATCCAACGGAACAAGCCGGAAATTTGGCGGGCGTTCCTACGGAGAATCAACCACATTATCGAGTTTCTTCCTGACGGCAGTCAGGTTGAACATAAAACATCTGAATACAAATAGGAGGTATTTCTGATGAAGAAAAAAACAAACCTGAACGACAACACCCGGAGGCTTTTCGCTCTCCGCACAGTCTGGAACGGCCTTTGTACCGTTTTCAGCCGTGTGACAGCCTTTTTCTCCTTTGCTGTGTGTGTTGGTACGCTATGCTTGGCCCTGTCCATATGGGTCAACCATTCCCCCTCATATCTCTCCGGCTTCCTTTTGACAGTTGTATGGCTTTTGCTCCTTGTGCTAACGCCCCTACTTCTGTTCGCGTTCGGCTATGTCCGAGGAAGCTGGGGCATGTATGATGATTTTTGCCGGGTAGGTTGGTGTAACTCTGCCGGAGAAGCGCCCCAACTTACAAAACGCGAAAAAGATGGCAATATGGAAGTTCTTACCTTTCATAGTAAAGGCCTTGTCCGGCAGGCGTGGATTGACAACAAAGATGTCATTTCTTCGGCTTTGAACCGCTATATTGTCAGCGTCAGCCAGGGAAACAGCTTACAGGAAATTGTTGTCCGTTGTGTGGCTTTTGATGATGTTCTCGGCAGCATCATCCCATGGACGAGGGAGCACATGGATAGAACAAATGATGCGATGCTTGTCCTTGGCCGCTCTTTGAGCGGGGATGTGACTGTTTCTTTGGACAGTTGCCCTCATTGGTTGATCGCGTCCGCAAGCGGTGGCGATAAAACAACGCTCTGTATCTGTATGCTGATGCAAGCGATTATTCGTGGAAGTAAGGTCTATATATACGACGGAAAAGGCGGCTTGGATTATATGCCCCTTATCCGCAGGGATGCGCAATTCACGGATAATCCAGGTGTTCTCTGTGAATATCTGGCCGACATCCAAGAGGAACTTGCCCGGCGGCTGAATGAGTTTCGAGAAGTAGGCGTGACCTCTATTTCCGAATTCCGCCAGGTGACAGGGAAACGCTTGCCCCGTATTTTCCTCATGGTGGACGAAGTCAGCACCGTCCTTGACACCCACGGAAAGAACGCAGAACAAAAAGCCCTGATATCCAAGATATTGGAAGGATTGGCTCAAATTGCACAGAAGGGCCGCGCTGTTGGTATTCATAGCATTTACTCAATGCAGAACCCCAGCAGGCAGGAATTACCTTCGGCAATTCAAGCGAACACAGACAAGCTCTGCGGCAAGGCCGATCCGGTTTTGAGCCAGATGGTGCTCAACTCCAATATAGCCGACACGATACCGAAAGACAGTCACGGGCTGTTTTATCTGGCTGCTGGTGCTGAGACTCTGTTGTTCCAGGGATTCTACTTTGAGAAAGACACCTTTCTCTCGACTACCGAAAAATAACGATATCTAAAGCCACTGGAAAGGAGGCGGCGAAAAAATGGAATATTGTGTTGTCCCTGTCTCGATGCAGATTTCTATTTACGATGACGGCAGTATGTCAAGCGAATACACATATTGCAAAATCCCCGTCATGGATATTGTCGGCCTCCTTGTCAGTGGCTTTGGCGTTGATGTAGGGAGCCTATAAAGGCAGGAGCAACCCAACTTCAGCACATTAATAAGCGCCGGGTAATTCCCGACGCTTATTTTTATATGCAGACAGATTTTTGAAAACCGAAAAGCAACGGCGGAAAAAGTTTGAGGAATTCTATGTTGCCTTCCCCCGCAACCACAAAAGCCCCGAAAATCGCTGATTTTCGGGGCTTTTCTTTACTTTTTCCCTTAAATAGTACCGGCCAGCGCGAGGCCCGCCCCGCCTGACCCATACGCTGACCCATATACCAGAAAGGAACGGAGAGGATTCCTGCCAATCTATGTCATGATACAACATTATGGAAGGAATATAGATTACATGGAAAAGAAAAAAGTGGATCTGGGCGTTGCTGCGGTCGGAGCCGGGAAAGCTGCCGCGGATCTGTTGAACAAGGCGAAGAAAACCGTCGCCTCTGCTGTTGACCAAAACGATGACGGCACATTTGACCTGAAAGATGTCTCGGCCATGGCTGAAAACATCAGCGCGGCGGCGAAGAAGGCCGTAGCCTCCGTAAAAGATTCGGCTGATGCCCGGGCTCAAGAGCAGGAGCGGAAGACCCTCGGCCCCATTTTTGAAGATGACCTGGTCGGTGCGGATTTTTTCATGCCCAAATTGATTCGGATCACGGACATGGACAGAAAACATGCGGAGAGCGAGGTCTGCAGGGGGTCTATCGGATATAAATCCACGCAGAAAGAACTGACGATCGTCAACATATACAAAGATAAGGCGGAGCTCTTTGGCCTCACATTCTTCCCGGATATGGAAAGAGAAATCTATTACGTCGATCCTGTTGACAGAAATCAATACATTGCTCTGGACGATTATTTTGAAAGTTTAAAGGTTGCCCGTATCAATGAACTGCAGAAAATTGCTCAGGATTTAGGAGCCAGGCATTTCAAAGTGACCTATAAAGAGCAGCAGACAGCACATGTTGCAAAAAATGGAAAAGGCGCGGGTCATGTTAAAGGCCCTGTCAAAGCAGCAGCGGCAGTGGATGTAAAACATGAGTCCTCGGAAAGCTCCTCTTTCTCCGTGGAGATCGCCGCCGAAATGACCTGCCCAGGCCACGCGCCGAAAAAGCCGCAGCTTGTATACCTTCAAAAAGAGAAGAGCATCCAATCTCTGATCGATTTGCGTATGGATAAGGAATCTCCCCTTACTCACCAAAAGTATACGTTAAAGCTCAGCAATTCGTCCGGCATCCGGGAGGGCGATGCTATGAAGATAGACAGTGCATTGAAATCAATGAAATGTGCCGGTCATATCAGTGTTACCTCAGAGGCGCGTAAAGAGGCTCATCGTTTCTTTGAATACGAAATTGATTTTTAAGAACAACTACGCATACTGAACAGCAAGGAATACAGCCAAGCGGGAGGCATAACGCCTCCCGCATTTTTAATAAAAGAGAAGATTCAGTAGAGCAGCCAAGAAACTTTCATTCAACTCGCCCATTTTTCATTACGCCTTTTTGAGAAAAACATTGGAGAGAATATCGGCGTTATTCTTGTCCGCTTCTTCTATAACATGGGCGTACAATTCGCCGGGGCGCTAACTCGCGCATGGCCCAGACGCCGGGGGCGGAAACAACCGCCTGCAAACGATCAGATCAAGAGGAAGAAAATTGCCGCGATGTCAAGTCCAATAAGCAGCCAGAGGACGACCTTTGAGCTCAACGTAAGGAAGAAAACGCAGAAGCAAACGTAACCGGGCAGACCGGAGCGGAGGAGCTTTTGCCGGCGCTTTTTGTTGGTGAGGCACTTTTTCGCGGCTTCGCTGATGCTGTCGAGCCCACACACCGCGCTCAACGCCGATTCGCCGTCGAGTCCCGAAGCGGGCAACAGGTTTATCCCGGCAAGGATGATGTTGGCATTCGCGACGGAGTGCATAGTCAACGCCCACTGATACTGCTGCGTCGCTAAAAGCAGGCAGATCCCCGCAATGAGAAGGTTCACCTCAATTCCGGCCAGCGCGAACTGGATTTTTTCAGCTCTTGTCGCGTCCTCCTTGATCTCATGGGCCACATATGCCCCGATCGGGATCACGCCGAGAAGAAGGACCCCCGTATCTCTGATTTTGTATCCAGACGCCAATCCCGCGACCATGTGGCCCGCCTCATGAAGGGTAAGGGACAAGAGGAAGAGGCCATAGTACAGCCACCAGTTGAGATCGTACCCGCCGCCCGCACCCTTCGCCGCCATTAAGCATGTGCCCAACACGAACATAAGGATGGACACCGCCGGAAGCGCGGAGTTTATTGCCTTGCAGACCCATCTGTTCTCTTGCGCTTTGTCTCTGATGGGAAACAAAATGAAGCGGTTTAAGATACCGTTTTCCCGAACAAATCTGGATGTCCGGACCAGTCCGTGTCTCTTCAGCTTGGGAAGTATCCGGCGTCCCTTGTCCGGCAGGGCCAAAGGCCGGGTGCCATCTGCCCGCATAAGGGCCTTCCACAGTCTGTAGCTGATCTCAAATTCCTCTCCGTCAGCGTTTTCAATGTAGTAGTGGGTGACATCGGAACCTTCGTAATGGAAGGTTCCGATAGACACGCCCTCTTTAAGGACCGGATACATTGCATATCACCTCGTCATAACGGTTTAACGGTGGCCTTTCCGCCAGCGTTATTCACCTTTCTGGCAAATTCCTCCGCTTCCCCTCTGGTGCTAAAAGCGATGTCGACCGGAAACTGCGCCAGTTTCCTCGCCGCCTTTTCGACGCTTTCTCCTGTCGCGGCAGCGAGCACTCGAGCGATTTTTATCCGATTGCTCCGCCCCTCGGTTATGATCACATGATGCTTCTTCTCCTCTTCCCGCTGTTTCCGCTCTTCCTCTTCCTGAGCTTCAAGTTCGGCGATCTTGGCGTCGATCCTCGAAACCAGGCTGTCGATATCCATCGGGCCGCTGGGCCGGGGATCCTCCAAGAAGGGCAGGCCAAAGGGCAGGCCAGGCTCTCTCCGCTCGCTGAACATGCCGGGCATCTCGGCCTGCACCTGTTTCCTCTTGATCTCTTTGACCATCGCTTCGAAATCGAGAGACTTGAGCGGTTTTCTGCTGACGGCGGTCTTATACTGGGGAGCTCTCCAGTCGGAATTGTCGTACATCTCATCGTAGAAAGGAAGATGCGAGATAAACTTGTACTGGCTGTCCACCATGACCAGGGCCGTGCCAGTGGGCATTGCGGCCAGCTGCGATGCCGTGATCAGCGGTTCCTTGATAAGGTGGCCGCTGTTTTCGATCTGTTTTTCCCCGCAGCGCTGGGCCCATTCCGTAAGCGTTTCCCAGCTGTTGGTGGAAAAGCCGATCGTAATACCGATGCAGGAGTTGATCGTCTCCGCCTTGCTCTTGCCGTAAACGTCCACAAGCTGGGCGTTGCTCTGAAGGACCAGCATCAGCCTCATATTCCGGCTGCGGCTGGCCACCATCAGATTGGGCAGGGAGGGGATGCTCTTTCCGACCGAGCCCAGTTCCTCCAGGATGATGTTCACTCTGATCGGAAGCCGGCCGCCCATTTCCTGCGCGACGCGGATCAAGTGCTGCGAGACCTGGGAGATGAGCAGACCGGCAAGCGTGTCATACACATCCGTCTCATCCGGAGTGATAATGGTCAATATGAACGGGCGGTTCACGTCAATATCCAGGATATTCAGCGTATCGTCGCTCAGCATCTCCATAAGGCCCTTGCTGCGGCTGAAGACCTCCAGGCCGGAAGCGGCGACACTGTGGATGGAGGCTCTCGTCTCGTTGGGAGCGGTGACATAGGTCGCCAGGTTCCTCTTGGCAAGGGAATCAAGGGGGAGGTTCTCATAGAACGTCTTAAGCAACGTGTTGGTGCCCAAACGGATCTCGGACTGTTCCATCATCACCGCGACGCTGTCAAGATTGATCTGGTCTTCGGGCGCTGTCTCAAACAGGCCGTAGGTCAATCCTTTCGCGTAATTCACGGCAGAGTCCGTCCAGAATCTGTCAGAATGACCGTCATAGGGGTAAACGCCATTCCAAAGTTCGCTGAGCATGGAGCTGGCGATATCGTTGTCATCGGGATTCTTGGACTTGAACAGCAGGTAAGGTGTCTTTAAAGGAGACCACTGAGTAGGACTCGTACGCGGGTTACGGAAGTCAATGCAAAAGTCCTGATAGTCCTTCGAAATGTAGCAGGCATTTCTCCTGTAGCCCTCTCCCTTGGGGTCCAGCATGATCAGGCTCTCCCCTTTCTGAAGGATCTCCCTTATATGCGGAAGGCTACAGCATTGGCTCTTTCCCTTTCCGGTACGGCCGATCACCGCGATGTGCGACTCGCTGTCATCGGAGTATTTCCTGCCGTTTTCGACATATACCACCGGACCCGCGCCATTCGCGGGGTCTGTGGTCTCGCGAAACCTGCGTTTGATCTCGTTTACTGTATTCCAGCGCTCACTTCTGCTCATTTCACTTCGCTCCTCTCCGCGTCATTGTGCCAACTGGTGATCATCGACTTCAGACTGTTTTCATCAACACTGGGCGTGAAACCTGAGAAATCCGCGAAATGGACCAGCATACCGGCGGTAGAGATCGCTTCCTTTACGCTCGCGATCCCGAACTCGGAAACCATGTCCGACAGGACCGCGTGAAAAACGGTCTCATGCTTGATCTCAATGCCGTGCTCCCCGACGGTCTTGACGATCAGAGCGCAGATATCGTCCTTTGTATAAGGCTCGACCGCAAGCCGCTTGATATTGTCTACCGTTTCACACAGCTTTTCCAGGAGCTTTTCTTCGTTCCGGCTGGGCGTTGTGTGCACGAAAAAGATCACGCACGCGTACGCGCAGACGCGCTTGCAGTTTTTCAGGAACTCGGTAAGCTGCGTTTCTCCGAGATGAGAGGAGATCCCGCTGATGTCCATACTGACAATGTTGCGGTACTCATTGGTATACACGGCGGCAGCGTCGATCTCAGCGAATGCCTGCTTGAGCTGTTGAAGCGTCCCATCAAAGGAGATCTCGATATAGTCGTCAAGACCGCTTGTGAAGCTCAGGACGCCCGCCTTCTTATATTTATCGGTCATGTACTCGACCAGGGTCGTCCTGCCGGATCCGGCGTCGAGGGGAATGATAAAGTGCTTCGGGCGAAGGCCGCACCGCTTGTACACGTGGGCCATGCCGCACGTGGCCTCGATCTCCTTGCAGGGGGTGGCAAGCCCAATGGGCTTGGTAATGTCGTACCGTTTCATATGATTCCTCCGTTCACCATTCAGAAATAGGATCTCCGATCTTGTCTACGAGGCCATATTCGAGAGCTTCCTCAGCGCTCATGATGTTGTCCCTCTCGGTGTCGGTTTCGATTTTCGCGCAGGGCTGCCCGGTACACTCGGAGAAGATCCTGTTGAGCTTTTCTCTCGTCTTGAGAATATGTTCCGCGTGAATGCGGATATCCGTGGCCTGTCCGCTCGTTCCGCCCAGCGGCTGATGAATAAGGACCTCAGCGTTAGGCTGGCACCAACGTTTTCCTTTCGTTCCGGCTGCTGCCAGAAGGAAAGCTCCCATACTGGCCGCCATCCCGCAGGCGACGGTAACGACGTCGCACTTCAAGGCCTTCACGGTGTCGTAGATGCTGAGTCCCGCGGAGACCGAGCCTCCCGGGCTCTGGATGTAGATCGTGATATCCTCTTCCGAGTCCCTGGCAAGGCATCTGAGGGCAGAGTTCACGACCGTGGCCACGTCCCCATCGATCTCCCCGGTGAGAGAGATCGTGCGATGCGCGAAGTCGATATCCAAAGTATCCAGCATCATATCCTGTCCGTTAAAATTGACCGCCTTCTTCATCAGATAGTTCATACGATCCATCCTCCTTTATTCTTATTTACGCCCAGCAGGAGCTGGGATTCCTGCTCGGTCATCTGGTCCATCAGGATGATCTTCCGTTCGGGAACCAGGATCTTCTTTTTCACCATAACGAGCGGGGAGTCGGAGGATCTCTCAACGGCAAATCCCTTCAGGTCCACATTTCCGATACTCATGATCTCTTCAAAGCTTTTCATTGTTCTCTTCCTTTCTGTCTTTCTGTCTCTGAATACGGAAAGCTCAGGAGAAAATCTCCAAATAGCTCTGTTTGTTTTTGCTCACATCTATCCATACGGAGGACAATGTCAAATCTCCAAAATCATAAAAAACAAAAAAAAGAGGCTGTAGCAAAAAAGCGTTTTGCTACAGCCCCTTAGCTTGTATACCGTTCAGCTTCCCCACAAAGCGTTTCCTCCCGTATGGCCGACAGAATGATCGTCCTGCGCGACCAGGTCAAAACTGCCTGTTTCGGGATTGTGCTGCCACGTGAATCCCTCGGGCGTATATCCCTGCGGCGAATCCATCCTTTCCATCGCGCCAAAAGTTATGTCCCGCAGCTTTTCGGGGGTATCGTACAGGTGGTCCTGAAAATCCTCCCGGCAGGCGCTGAACTGCTGGTGGAGGCTCATGTCCTTTGCCGCTTCTCCAAGTTCGACATGGTGCTTGCTGTCAAACTCCGGGAAAACGCCTTCGACAGACAAGCCTTCGGCAAGTTCCGCCGTCCGCCTTGTAAATGAGACGCCGTTTTCAGATTCGAGTCCGTCCAGGGCCATGTTGCGGGTGGTTATGGGAATAGGAGCGCCGGGGATGAATTCGTCTCCATCATAATGCCGCTCTATGTAGCCGGCAGCTTTGTCAAACCCATAAGAGCGGGCATAATCCGCGGCCTTTTCCGCTTCAGACCGCATATCGTCTTCCTCCGCTTCAAGGTCCGGCGACGGGTCTGAGGCGTCTTCCACGTCAAGGGGTCCCGCGGCATCAAAGCCGGCGTCATCCGTTTCCGTGAGATCAAAACCGGCCCAGTCGTTTGACTCCGGCATATCCATCCCCTGGCTGTCAGAAACCTCCACCGCTATGTCATCGAATTCACTCATTGCCCGTTTTCTCCTTTCCATGTTTGTTCATATCTGTCAAGAGCTTTTCAACGGCCTGGGAGCTGAATGAGACGCCATTTTCCATGGAGCATTTTCTCAAGAGGTGTACGGCTACGCATCCGCACTTTTTTCTGAACGCGGCCGCGTTCCCGGGGTGAACGCGAGGCGATAAGACAGAGGGAATGCGAACTATGTGTGCCGCGATCTCTGCCGGAGTACTCAGTTTGGCCTGCCGCTCGGAAAAGATCTGTTCCGCGAACATATTCGCCTCTTCCCGTGTGGCGACTGAGCAGCGATCACACCCGGCTTTTTCGCAGAAGGCGAAGGGCCGGTAATCCTTGGCGTGGGCGATCAAATACTTTGACTGTGTTTTGGCCAAATACGCGTCTGAGACATGATACGGCCGGGCATCGCCGGGAGCGTAGTCCATCCTAGCGGGCAAAGCCGACCGGAGGAACCGGTTCTTAAGCACGAACTCGCCGGCAGACAGGAGAGGAAGGACGTCACAGAGGGCGGCATCCGCTCCGATATGCTCTCTCAGCATTTCCGCCTCTTCGCCGCTCAGCCGGAAGGCGATCATATTGTCCACATTATCGAGCATTCGCCCGCCGACGCGTGAAGGGGACTGATCTGAAAAAACAACGCCGACCCCATATGCTCTGATCTCCGTGATGACATTGATCATCAACTGCGTCATCGTGCTGTTCAGAGCCTTTTCCTCTTGCGTCGCCCCTTCGCCCTGATCCAACAGAGCGTGAGCTTCATCGATCAAAATGACATTTCTAAGCCGGTGATCGCTCTCTCTCGTAGATTTCAAATAGGCCAGGATGCTGATAAGCGTCAAAGCGGTGACCAGCGATTTCTGCTCCGGCTCAAGACTTCCCATCTCAAGAAGCGCGCATCCGTTCAGAAGATCCTCCACAGACGTGGAACGCATCGTATCGAAGGTGCGAGGGCATCTCTCGATCAGGCTTTGAAGCCGGAAGGCGCCTCCGGACATCATATTGCCCTTTACTTCGCCGCTATAGCTGGACCTGGCAATAACGCGCTTAAAAACCCGGATAAAGCCGGCCATATCAAAAATGGAGACATCGCTGTCCGCGCTCGTGCTTACGTCGGTCCAGCCATGCAGGGTATATGCCTCAGAGATCGCTTTTTCAAAAAGGGCCGGCAGCGGATCCGGCAGAGAAAAAGCGGCCTTGAACGCGGACAGCAAGCTGCTTCTGTATTCCCCGAGGGGGACATCCTTGGGCACATAAAACGGGTTGATAAGCAAGGGCACTACCGGGCGTTCTACCGTAAAGACCCGGCTGTTTTTCATGCCGGCGACCAGATCGCGGTACTCACGCTTGACCGGCTCCAGGATCAAAACAGGAATACCGCAGCTCTGGAGCTGCGTGATCAGCCGCTTCAGGAGAGTGGTTTTCCCAACGCCCGATTTTCCCACCACAGCGGTGTGGAGCAGCAGCTGTTCGAGGGGGATAAACACCTTCTGCGACGAAAAAACGGACTTGCCCAGATAAAGGCTCTGTCGATCGCCGCAGGTCAGCCGTTCGGGCAAAAGATCGACTTCCGGCATCAGAGAAAACGCGTTTCGCTCGATCCCGATGAAGTAGCCGCTCTGCGCCGGCAGCTGAAAGATCTTTGACACCTCGTCCGAGCTCCACTTGCTCAAGCTCGCCCCGTCCGATTTTTTCAGCGTGTGGGAGAGCTTCCAGGGTTGGTTATATATGCCATACTCCCGGTATTCCGGAACCGCGACGGTCCGAAACGCGGTCCCATATACGGCCTGCTTTATCCTGGCGGTAACCAGCGCCGCGCTGGTCACCGCCCCAACGATCACGATGTTTACCTCGGCAAAGGGATTTGAAACCTCCCGCGCGTAGTATTTCCACCGGTCTGCCGGCGCCGCCGCGAGGCTGTCGCGCAAATTCGGCACGACGCCTTCCACCGCCTGGGAACAATGAGCGGTACTGTTTGCGATCAGCCGGCGTTCGTTGTCGGATAACATGGTGGGAATGATCTGGATACACAGGCCGCAGCCGGAGCCGTCCAAAGCGGAGTAGATCCGCTTCCAGTCCACACTTTCGACCACCGGCGGCGATCTGTATGTCTTCTGCACGCCGTATTCCTGAATATCCTGCTTCGTCAAGGCCCAGACAGAGCCGGCTTCCAACCCGGCCAGATGCTCTCTGTAGTCCTCAAAGGGCAGCTCCTCCGCCGTGAAACCGGCCTGATGCAGAAGGGAAAGGATGCCTTTTTCGAGCGCCTCCTGCCGGACAACGCAATCCTGTTCAGAGCGGTCATGGGTCCTGAGCGTGAGCACATGCTGGATACGGCTGCCTGTTTTCCTCCCGGCGATCCGGAGGATCTCGATCGCCGTCTGCCCATTTCCCGCGGAGGACAGATAGCAGGCGTCTTCGCAGATCGTTTTCGCGAGCGTTGAGCAGAGCTCCTGGTCCTCCGCGATCGGGACCGCCTTGACGCGATAGGAAGTCAGGACGAAGTATTCTCCTCCTTCAAAGAACTTCTTCATTGGGCTCCTCCTATGTGAACGGATCGTCTTGATAGTCCGGCGCGGTGTTCATAAGCTTTTTGAGCACCGTTACAGGCTGGAAACAAACGGCCTTATACAGGCAGCCCACCAGGCCGGCTGCACAAAGCATGGAGAGAAGATAGCACTCCGCGCAGAGAAACATTCCGGCAAGAAGGGAGCAGGCCGCGGCCGCGAAGATCCACGTGAGGATCGTCGTCCTCTGTTTGCCGAGCTCTTCCCTGTGCTTATCATAGCGCCGCCTGCTATATCTGAGCATTTCTCCGGTCATGACGTTGAGCCTTTTCAGCTTTCTCCATGTTTCGGAGGCGATGGCTCTATTCGCCGTGTTCTCCATGCCGATGTCGCTGAAATCCCGAGTGGCCGCCCTCAGCGCGGCGAGATACAGTTTCTTTTCCGTGGGATACTGGTTCATCAGAGGCCGCAGGAGGTTGATGGCCTGTTCCCAGTTGCCGGCGGCAAGGTGATCCATGGCCTGGGAATATGTCCTGTCATACTGCATGAGCTGTTGATCGTGCTGCTGGTCATAGACCGGGGTCCCGCACGAGTCACATTCCATTCTCATCCTGCTGCGGTTGTAATGGAAGCTTCTGCAACCGCAGCGGCTGCAAATGTAGTCCATAGGATCACCACCTTTCTAACGGCGCGGGCCGCTCATCGATTTCTGGGCGGTAACGGCTTACTTGCGGGGGCCTGGCGCGGCACGCGCGGAGGAACGCTGTTATGCGGCATGGGGCTAAAGTCCCGGTCTCCGGCGCTCTGGAAGTCACGCGCCGGCTGGTCGATCGTTTCCGCAGGGATGAACGCGGGGCGGACGCCCTGCATCTGCTGTTTCAGCGCGGAATTGATCAGCGGGATCAACGCGATCAGGCAAACCAGGGCCGTGATGATCAGGGCAAACACAGCCGACCTGACGGAAGCATCGATCCCCAAGAGCAGAGCGGAGACGGCGACCACAGCGGCCTCAAGGATACCGCAGACGACCGAAAGCCCTGCCGCCCGGCGGAGGCTGCTGTTCCAGTACGTCACAAAATACGCCGCCGGGATCCCGGCCGTGAGGAGAGTCCCCCCGATGTATACCGCGAAACGGGCTGCCGCCGCCGCAGGGGCCAGCCACCAGAAGAGGAACTGGGGGATCATGACGATAGCCGCGAGGAACGGGATCAGAGAGTAGTTCTTGCGTGTCATTTTAATCATTCCTTTCATGAAATCTATAGCCGCAGATCGGGCAAATGTCATTGGCGCGCGCCACGTTTCCGTTACATGACGGGCAGCGCTTGTGTCGGTCCGGCATGGGCGGAGGCGCGTCCGCGGACGACGTGTTTCCCTGAGGGGAGGACGTGGAGCCGCCGAACATATCTGTATGCCGGGTCATCTCGGCCAGCGGTTCCCGGAAAGCCGGGAGCACCTGCGAGAGCATCATCATCTGCATCATCAGCGGGGCCATCCCGCCGGCGTTCCCTTCGCGGCAGTCAACAGCGCCGCCGGAGGGAGTCTGACCGCGGGAAGAGATCCCGGTCATCATCTCACTGAGCGTGCGGTTGTTGACATTGCCGTTCCAAATTCTCTTCAGGTTGTCTAACTCCAGGTCTGTTTTGGTCTTGCCCCCCGCGTATTCCTGCTCCAGCGCATACAGCCTCTGGAGCTCCGGATCGGGAATATTGACGGCCACAAGGTCAAACCGCTCCAGCCTGATACCGTATTCAGACAGGCTGGATCTGATCGCGGCGCTCGCCAGATTTCCGATGTGGGAGAGCTGGCTGTTGAATTCCGTGACATCGAGCCTGCTTATCTCCCTGGAGACGGCCTCTCTGATGGGGGCAAGGACCATCTGCTCGATACACGGGTCGATATCCTCTTCAGAGAAATCGGAGCTATAGCTTCCGACCAGCTTTTTGAGGATCCGCAGCGGGTCAGAGATCGAATAGGAAAGGTTGCAGGACGCGAGCGCCTTCATTGTCAGCTGAAAACGATGCTCCCGGAAGGGGAATTCCCCGGTACCGAGCCTGACAAACTTTGCCCTTTCGGTAGACACGAAGAAAACGGATACGGTCGTTCCGGGGTCTCCGTGAGTCAGGATATTCCGAAATCTCACGAAAAACGGGTCGACGCCTGTGAAGAGCTCATATCTTCCCGGACCATAGGGCGGCGAAAGCGTACCGTTGATGGCAACGAAGGCGGTGGTCCCCGGGGGGACGATCAGGATGCTTCCGTTGACGACAGAGAAACGCTGTCCGCACACGTCCGGCTGGATCCGGATCAATCCGTTCCCACCCGGATCACGAATGACCGATTGGTACATAGTCTCATCTCCTCCTTCTTAGATTAGCTTTTTCACGACCAGGTTCTTCAGCGCGGGGTAAAAATACAGCTCATGCTGTCCGTCTATCCGTTCTTCCTTCAGCGCTCTTCGGGTCTCTTTCAGGTAGCCGCCGGCCGGGAGCTGGTAACCGAAGTGGATCAGTATCGGCGATATGCCCCTCCGGGAATCCTTGGCGAGCCGGGCCTTCAGATCCTGATAAGAGTAAACGCAGAGACCGCGCTGGCTGTAATAGCTTAAGGCCTCAGAGGAGCAGACAGGGACACGGGGGTCTTTGAACTCGTAGTGATCGCCCGCTATCTGGGCGTCCGACAGGTTCAGGTAATTGAAACGCAGGAACCCCCCCTCCGGTCTATCCCACGTGACGTCGCAGTGAACGGGGACGCCGTTGACCCACGCGACCGTCCAGCAATGCCAGCTGTCGGTTTTGGTTTTGCCATAGACCTTGATGCAGGGGATGCCGATCCGTCTGAAGCATAACAGCAGCAGGGCATTATGCCCTTCGCATACGCCTGAGGACAGCAGCACCGGGCCAACGATATTGTGATCCCGCACATCGTTGTGATTCGCGTAGGAAAGCTTCTTCGCGATCCGCTCATAAACAAGGACTTCCCGCTCTATCTCCGGCAGATACGCGGTGCCGCGGACAAGGCGGTAAATACTCTTGCGCATCTGCTCCCGGATCCGGTCAATGTTATTGGGCGTATACAGGATCGGGTATTTCAAGGTCCCGGCATGACCTTTGCGGGTGAATTCGCTCTGAAACCCCAGATAGAAATACTCGGGATGGTCGTCCCTGACCGCCTTGTATGCCGCGAAGCAATCGGACGCGGATGTTTCCGGGTCGCTTATGGTGAAAGTCGTTATGCCTGAATACTCTCCCCGGATGAGCTGGGCATTGATGCGGTCATAGAACGCCCGGCCCTGTGGGGTAAGGAATCCCTTGTAGTATTCTGAGCCCAGTTTCTCCGGCGGCTTGACCATCGCTCAGCCTTCCCTTCTGCCCTTGGGGATCACCATCTTGATCTTCAGACATCCCTTGCTGTCATAACGCGTGTGGAACCTGATATACCCGGCATATCCGCGGGTACGAAGGCAGCGGCTCGCGAGACGCACGACTTCATCGGCCGGAGGGGACAACCGCTTGTCCTCGCTGAGTTCCTCATGGGAGACCGGTTTGCGCGAATAAACGACGATCTCTGCCTCAGCAAAGTCTTTGCCGACGCTGCCAAGCATCTTTTTCCGGATCGGATCGCACACGAAGATACATACCGGAGTCGAAGCGGCACGCGCGGAGCCGCTCACCTTGTCGGTCGACGAATAGAATACGCCAAGGTCCGGGTGGGTGTGGCCCTCGAGGACGAACTCCGAAGGGCCGCAAAGCTTGAGGAAGGGATCGACCTGACAGCCAAACGCGTCCGTGTTGTATTTGGATTCATTCCTCTGAAACTCTTCCCGGTGATAATCCAGAAAATCCAGCCCCGGATTGAATTCGCCGTTGGGGCCAAGATTCGACGCGCTCACGGCGCTCCGGTTCATGGTCTGGATCTCGATAAAATGCGATACGACTATGATGATATGTCCGTTTTCGTCCACCATGAAATGGCCGTAGCCGACGTATTTCTGCTCCTTGGCGTTCATCGGAGAGCGTCTGCCGTAGGAGATCATCACCTCCAGCTCTCGCGCCGCTTCCGGCAAAACGATGACCGTGTTCGGGCCCTTCCCATGTCTCTCCGTCACATAGACATTGCCGCATTTGCTCTCGATAGTATCGCACACCTTTTTCAGCGAGAAGACCGGATACATTCTGGGCGGCGCCGGCCTTCTGGAAGGCAGAGGCGTATAATTTGCCATGGTTTCATCTCCCCTCTCAGTGAGTTCTGTGCGGAAGCGGCGGAGTCGCCGCGGGGGGCTTGCTTGCCGCCCTGCGCGGGGGAAGCGGCCGTACCGCGGAGGCATAGAGCCGCTTGGGCGGGATCGTAGGAAACCGTCCGGCCGCGACGCCGTCCTCATGCCACTGCTTCATGTATGGGTTTGCCGTGCTGTCATAACGGGTCACGTTGGGATCATGGATCATATCGTGCACCAGCTTGTCGACCACTTTCGGCAGGGAGCTCGTGAGCGGGATCCAGGTGTCGATACAGGCATGGCCCGAGCGAAACACGTTCGGAGACGCGAGGTAATGGTCAGGAGCGTAAGAAGCCGCCACGGATTTCAAAGGATACCCCGGATAACAAATGATATCGGCGGTCATGAATCCGCAAGCCTTTGGCTTCATGTCCAAGTTTGAGGTGAGGTAATGCGTGGGCGCCTTGACCGTCACCTTGAGATGCAGCGCTTCCCCGGCTTGCGTCTGGACCCTCTGGATCGTCACGACCTTTGGGTCGTATTTCTGGGCGATCTCCTTATAATCGTTGTTCAAGGCTTCGACGGAGTCTTCCTCGGTAACGGAGACCTCTCTGGTCTGTCCATTCTCGTCTGTATAGGTAGCGACGTAACTCATATTGGATCACCTCCCGTTAAAGTTTATGGATCTCGTGCATTTTCAGATGATCGCCGTCAAACGCGAATACCGTCTTGGTGATCTTTTCGGCATCCAGGAAGTCGAGGGCTCCGTTACGCTGGATGACCTCAATGTGAGCGCCAAGGGGATACCCGAGATCGTAGAGGGACATCTGCTGAATATCTTCCCGGCTGCTGGGTTCAAAAGCGTGCAGGTGCTCGCCACGAGAGAAGTCGTCGATGTGATGGGCGTGCTTTCCCTGCGAAATACATTCGCCGCACAGAAGATCGTCAAGAAATACGCGGCCATCATGCTTCATCACCTTGATGGGTCTCCCGCACGAATGGCAGACATCCTCCACGATAAAGACGCCATGGACGACCTTCCTGTAATTCAAGCGGTGAACGGACAGCTCAAAATCCGTCGTGCCGAGAACGGTAGCGATCTGATCCATTGCCTCTTTCAGCGTGACATCCATGACGTTGCCGTGCAGCCACTCGATCTTTGCCGGCGGATGGATCGCGCATCCTGGGCAGTTGCGTTTTCTCATGGGATGGGCAGCGCTCAGCTCCAGATGAGGGTAAGAGGTATAGGTCAGCCTGCGATTCATCACGCCGTCATGCCCGATAACGCTGGCCCTGAGCTGCTCCGCGCTGAGGTCGGCGGCTATGCAGCTGGCGAGGTTAGAGGTGCGGACGATCTCGTCGACACCGTCGATCTGCCGGACCTGGGGCCCGGCGCAGGAGGTGCTGATGCTGCTGTCCTTCATCCAGCTCTCGTCGATCAGACAGCGCAGGCAAAAGTCGGTATTGTCCAGGATCACGCTCTGAGCCATCTCGTCATAGGTCCCGTCCATGATAAGGATCGGTCTCCGCTCTTCCGGAAGCTGCCGGATCAACTCATTCAGGAGGACCTTGGCATCGAAATTATCGACCGCCGCGACAACGTAGGCGTAATCAGAGAAGGCCTCCGGGCCGAGCTTGCAAAGCTCGCCGTCGATCCCGTTGGAGGAGCACCCGTCATCCAGGAGAACTTGTGCCCTGTCAGACGCACATTCCGCTTTGTTTCGTCCGGCGTCTTCCGGCGTGCGGACCAAGCAGCTGTGTTTTGCGGCGTTTTCAAGCGTAAAGTGATCAAAATCCAACGCGTCGGGTGAAAGTCCCATTTTGGCGAACTTCTCCATGAGATGCGTCCCAACGGCTCCGGTGCCGATAACCAGTACGCGCAGGTCATGGAACAGAGGACGGTATTCCGACAGTTTCAATACGTTATAAACAACTTTAGGCATATCAGACCATTCTTCCTTTCTATGCTGTTATAGTGGTTTCCCGTTGCTGCGGAATCGGTGCCCCCGGGAACAGCGGTAGCAGCTCGCTCCGCTGTCCCAGAAGATCACCTGTCGCTCGCCTGGGATATTTCTCTGCTTGTCAAACGGGCAGCACGGGAACTGGGCCGGTTTGACCCCCCGGGGGCCGTTGTTTGGCTCTGCGGCCCTGCTGGCCGCGCTGGCGGTCGCCGGCGCGGAAGGACGGCGGGGGGGCAGGGGTCTCGCGGAGGGAGGAGCGCTCGTTCTGACTTGGGGCCGGTTGACTGTTGGTAAGGATACGCCCACGTTGACCCGAGGCGGAAGCGGAGGCGGAGAATCAACAGGTTTTCCATTGTTCCCCTTTTTCGTCGAACAGGCTATAATGACTCCGCAGACAGCCAAACCAATGCCGACAAGGATGTACAACGTCACCATCATGCCAGCCCCTTTCGTTTAGGCTACGCCGCCACAATACATATCGAAGACCAGCGCGTCACCCTCCCGCAGCTCAAGGCCTTCGACCGCCATGTTGCTGTCCAAGGTAGATTCGCGGGTACGCCTATTCTCGAAAAGGATCCTGTAGTCCTTGGGATCTACGTCGAGATCTTCGGCATATTCCTCCAGGATCTGACCCATGGTATTTTCGCTGAGCACACCGGCCCGAGGGTAACGCATGCCGGTCCACTTGTTGACCAGATCGATCTCAAAGGCTTCTTCGCTGGCGGCAGGAGCGCCGTCAACAGGACAGTTTGTCATAACTTTTGTCTCCTTTATGAAGTATTTGGCTTCCCGCGGCTACAACAGCGGCTCTCGCTGCTGTAGCTTCGGCCGGCCGCCATCATGCCGGCTCCTTTCGTTTACGCTACGCCGCTCAATACGCGGTGATGGCCAGCACGTCACCCTCCTGCAGCTCAAGGCCTTCGACCGTCTCGTCGCGGTCGCTGGTAGATAAGCCGATACACAAGTTCTCGAAGAAGATCTTATAGGCTTGGGGATATATGCCGAGATCTTTGGCATATTCCTCCAGGATCTGAGCCATGGTATTCGCGCCGAACACGGGAACCCGAGGGTAGAATGTGCCGGTCCACTTGTTGATCAGATCGATCTCAAAGGCTTCTCCGCTGGCGGCAGGAGCGCTGTCAACAGGATAGTTTGTCATAGCTTTTGGCTCCTTTACGAAGTACTTATGGCCTTCCACGGCTACAGCAGCGGCTCTCGCTGCTGTAGCCGCGGCCGGCTCCTTTCGTTTACGCTACGCCGCCACAATACTCGGCGATGGCCAGCGCGTCACCCTCCCGCAGCCCAAGGCCTTCGACCGTCATGCTGCGGTCGCTGGTAGATTCGTGGGTGCGCTTGTTCTCGAAAAGGATCCTGTAGTCCTTGGGATCTACGCCGAGATCTTCGGCATATTCCTCCAGGATCTGAGCCATGGTATTCGCGCCGAACACGGCAACCAGAGGGTAGAACGTGCCGGTCACCTTGTTGATCAGATCGATCTCAAAGGCTTCTCCGTTGGCGGCAGGAGCGCTGTCAACAGGACAGTTTGTCATAGCTTTTGTCTCCTTTATGAAGTACTTATGGCTTCCCGCGGCTACAGCAGCGGCTCTCGCTGCTGTAGCCGCGGCCGGCCGCCATCATGCCAGCCCCTTTCGTTTACGCTACGCCGCAGTTGTCGGCGATGGCCAGCACGTCACCCTCCCGCAGCCCAAGGCCTTCGACCGTCATGCTGCGGTCGCTGGTAGATTCGTGGGTGCGCTTGTTCTCGAAAAGGATCTTGCTGTCTTTGGGATCGATGCCGATATCAGCGGCATATTCCTCCAGGATCTGAGCCATGGTATTCGTGCTGTACACGGCAGCCCGCGGGTAGGCTGTACCGCTTTCCCTGTTGATCAGATCGATCTCGAAGGTGTCTTCGCTGGCGGCAAGAGCGTCGTCAATAGGATGGTTTGTCATAGCTTTTATCTCCTTTATAAAGTATTTGTGGTTTCCCACGACTACAGTAGTGATTCTCGCTGCTGTAGTTTCGGCCGGTCACCATCCGGCTCTCTTCAGGTGGGCGGAGATCACGGGCTCAGCACACGGCGCCGTCAGAAGGATCCGCCATCTCAAGCTCCTCAAGCCCTTCAAGCTCCTCAAGCCCTTCAAGCTCCTCAAGTTCCTCAGGCTTCAGTTCCGTATCATCGCCGGGGGCGTTCCGAGCTTCCAACCTCTGGCAGAGCTCCCGAATTTTCTGTACCAGTTCTTCAGGGATGTGGGGTCCCAGAATATCAAGCTTCTCCTCCGTGTAGAGCGCCCTCATGAAGATGCTGTATTCGCCGTCCAGGATCTTCCTCATACGGCCGTAGGTCTCCGTAGCCATCTCGCCGAGGCCCTCATCGGGGCTTTTCATGAGGAAGTCATACTCCACATTGACGTCGCCGTCGCTATCAATGTAGAACTTCATGTAACGGATCTTTTCGTTGAGAACATTGCAGGCTTCCATGACGCGGGCCCTCTTCTCCTTGGGTACACTGGAGATCAAACCAAAGATGCGTACCGCGACGTCATTGTCATTGTCTCTGCTGATGAACCGCAAGAATACGATGGGGCCGCAGTCAACGGGAAAGCCCGCCAGCAGCTGTTCGTCTTCAGGGGAATTTATAACAAAGAACTTTATGCCGCGCTTCTCAAAGGTCTCCGCGATAAGGTTGGTCGCATGGAATCTATACTTGCTCATTTTTATACGTCCTTTCGTCTATATCGTTCATTTGGCTACTTTGTGTTTGCCTTCTGGTCCTGTATACGCTGGAGCATTTTGAAATTCTCCACTTTTTCACGGCTTTTTTTGGCCTCCATGGTCAAGATGGGAAAAAATATTTTTGCCTCTTGACCATGGCCTCTGTTCACCGCCGCACCGTTCCATATGGGATAGCGACTCCATCGACGATTTTGAAGATATCCTTGGCGTCAAACACCCCGTCGCTCCGATCCTCGAAGCGGATGTAGAGCCTCTGCGTCCAGTAGTCATGCGGGATGGCGTCCACCACGGTCCCGAAGCCTCTCTTAGGGTGGAGGACCTCGTCGCCGGCCTCATAGTATGAATCGGGGATGCGTTCCTTGATGTGCGTGAGGCGCTTGGACGCGGTCTCGGCATCGGCCGGGATCTGATGCCATCTGTTCAGGTAGGAGAGGATATCAAAATTAACGACGTCATCCGCGTTGTAAGCCGCTGTAGCCTCCTCAACAGTCCAATCTCTGTCGATGAAGGCCGCCGCGTCGTGACAGCGAGAGGGATCGGCGCCGACCATCTTGCAGGCCCACCTCCAATCCGCTCCGTGGGAGGTCTCACGGCGGGAGTGGCCAATGTACCTCTCCAGATGAGCGGCATCAACATAGTAATGGGCATACTCATGCCGGATAACATCGATCACTTCGGCTTCACTGGTGAAGTAACCGTTGAAAAACTTGCGGTTGAACCCGAACGCTTTAGGCTCAACATAACGGTAATACCCGAGGGACTCCCCATAACAGTTGAAAGCAATGGGCAGCGCCGCTCCGTTGAGCCCGGTTTTCTCATCCAATTTGCGGATAATGGCTCGGATCTTGTCCTCGGTCCAGGTTTTCGTTATGATAGACATTAGCAGAGCTCCTTTCACCCTTCTATGGCCTTAATACGCCGCTATGACCCATTTCCTCCAAAAAAAAGAGCTGTAGCGAAACGGAAAGTTTCGCTACAGCTGAGACTGTCAAAAAATCTTGTTTTTTTAGGGTCGTTTTGCTACAGCCCTTTTCTCTGCCCTTACAGCGGCTTGATCTCGCAGGCGATGCCGCCGTTGTCGAAGACCTCTACCAGGGCCCAGCTGGCGTTGGGGCCGTAACCGGCGCCGGGGTTGAGCAGCTTCACGCCGCCGATCTCCTCATACAGGGCCTGGTGGGTGTGGCCGAAGAGGGCAAGCTTGGCCTCCTTCTCCTGGGCGGCGTAGACCAGGGAGTCCAGGCCGTATTTCACGTTGTACAGGTGCCCGTGGGTGATCATGGCTTTGACCGGGCCCAGCGGCACCAGATCCACCGCCGGGGCCAGGGGGACAAAGTCGCAGTTGCCGCAGACGGCGAAGAGGGGCAGCTCGGGAAACTCCCGCCGCAGGACGCCCGCGTCCCGCTCGTAGTCCCCCAGGTGGATGAGCAGGTCCGGGCGGGCCCGCCGCACGGCCTGGACCATCAGATAGGTGCTCCCATGGGTGTCGGAAAAAACGGCTGCTTTCATATTGTTGCCTCCTCTGGTCGTAGATTCGCGGAAAAAGAGAAATCTTTTGGACTGCCGCCGCATAGAATGGAGCGAACAGGAGTGTGACAGCCCAATGGAACGGATGAATTTTGAGAACGTGGGCCGGGAGCTGGAGCGCCGGGGCAAGGCCGGAGACATCAAGAAGCTGGCCGAGTCCCCCGACGGGCAGCGCGTGGGCCGGATGGTGGACGCCAAGGCCCTGGAGACCGCCGCCAAAAGCGGCGACAGCGAGGCTCTGCGGAGCATCCTCAGCAGCGTACTGAACACCGCCGAGGGCCAGCGCCTGGCGGAGAACGTCCGCCGGCTCATGCAGGACTGACAGGGGGGGAGGTGACCTGCCGTGAGCGAATTTGAAGACAGGCTCAACAGCATTCTGGGCGACCCGGCCCAGATGGAGAAGATCAGCCATCTGGCAAAGACGCTCATGGGGGGCGGAGAGGCCCCTCCGGCAGAGGAGCCGGGACGCCCGGCCGGCCCGGAGAACGGGGAGCCGGGTCTGGACCCCAAGCTGCTGATGAAGATCGGCCGTCTGATGAGCCGGGACAGCGGCCATAGCAGCGCCAACCGGGCCCTGCTGGAGGCCATGCGGCCCTATCTCTCCGAGAAGCGGCGGAGCCGGATGGACCGGGCCCTGCGCCTGGCCCGCCTGGCGAAGGCGGCCCAGCTGGCTATGGGCGAGCTGAGGGAGGACGGGGATGTATAAGCTCTACCAGGGCAACACGGGCCGGGTGCGGCGGGTGGAGGAGGGGCCGGAGCGGCCCGCTCCGGCCGCCCAGCCTGTTCCCGCCCCGCCGCCTGTCCGGCAGCCCGGACCTCCTCAGCAGCGCCCCCGGCCCTCCGGCCCTCTGGGGCAGCTGCTGCCCGGCGTCTTGGAGGATCTGGAGACGGAAGATCTACTGTTGCTGCTGATCCTGTACCTGATGTACCGGGAGAGCGGGGACAGCGAGCTGCTGATGATCATGGGCGGGATGTTCCTTTTATAAACTGTACGCTCCGGTCGAGATGGCCGGAGCGTATCTTTTTTGATTCAGGCGTCCTTCTGATCCTCCGCCTCCGGCTGGGCCTCGTGGTGATCCAGGGGGTGGATGTGGGGATTGTGCCGGAAAATAAAGAACCAGGCCAGAATGGAGATGGCAAAGGCCAGGACCAGGCAAATGACCCGGACAAAGACGTTGGTGTTGGCCAGCAGCACGGCGATCAGGCCCAACACGGCGGACAGGCTGTACAGCACCGCCACCGCCTGCTTCTGGTCCAGGCCCATAGCCAGCAGCAGGTGGTGCAGATGCTTTTTGTCCGCGTGGAAGGGGCTCTGCCCGTGGCAGATGCGGCGGAAGAAGGCGGCGGTGGTGTCCGCCAGGGGCACCGCCATCGCCAGCACCGGCACCAGGAAGGTGATGATGGCGTGGAACTTGAACATGCCCATCACGGAGGCGGTGGCCAAAATGTAGCCCAGCAGCTGGGAACCCACGTCCCCCATGAAGATCTTGGCCGGGTTCAGGTTGTAGGGCATGAAGCCGATGCAGGCGCCGGTGAGGGCAGCCAGGATGACGGCGGTGTTGGGCTCAGAGACGAAGATAGCCACCACCAGCATGGTGAAGGAGCTGATGGCCGAGACGCCCACGGCCAGGCCGTCCAGCCCGTCGATCAGGTTGACGGCGTTGGTGCAGCCCACGATCCACAGCACCGTCAGAGGAATGGCGAACATGCCGATCTGGATGGTAGTGGTCTCAGAAAAGATGATGGGGTTGGAGATGGCATCGAACACGATGCCGCAGCGGATGGCCACCCAGGCGGCCAGCAGCTGGGCCGCCAGCTTGACCCAGGCGTTCAGAGTCACGATATCGTCCACCGCGCCCATGGCAGCGATGATGATGGCGCCGATGAGCATACCCATCACCTGGGTGGACATCTCGGCGAAGATCAGGACAGACAGCACGAAGCCCGCGAAAATGGCCAGCCCTCCCATGCGGGGGATGGGGTGATTGTGCACCCGGCGGCTGTCCCTGGGCACGTCGATAGCGCCCACCTTCTCGGCGAAGGTCTTCACATGGGGCGTCAACAGATGGGAAATGAAGAGGGCGGCGGCCGCCGCCAGCAGCAGCTTGACCCATACGGTCAGATGAGGAAACATAGTACTCTATCTCCGGTATTATATTGCCCCGCCCGGGGCAGAGATTTTCAGAAGGGCCGCTCTACCAGGCCGACTTTCTTATACACCTTGCGGAGGGTGCGGCGGGCCGTGGCGGAGGCCCGCTCCGCTCCGTTCCGGCAGAGGTCCTGCAAATAGCTCTTGTCCTTGATGAGCCGCTGGGCCTCCTCACGGATGGGGCGCAGCGTTTCGATGACCGCCTCGCCCACGGCGGTCTTGAACGTGCCGTAGCCCTGGCCGGTAAAGTCCCGCTCCACCTGCTCCAGGCTCTCACCGGTGCAGGAGGCGTAGATCTGCATCAGGTTGGACACGCCGGGCTTGTTCTCCCGGTCATAGCGGACGCAGTGCTCCCCGGTCTCACTGTCGGTGACGGCCCGTTTGAACTTGCGGGCGATGTCCTCCGGCGAGTCCATCAGGCAGACGCGGCCGTTGCCCACGTCGTCAGACTTGGACATCTTGCTAGAGGGGTCCAGCAGGTCCATGATCCGGGCGCCCACCTTGGGGATGTAGGGCTCGGGGATCTTGAACACGTCGCCGTACACGCCGTTGAAGCGGTGGGCG